>CAZOJA010000029.1:0-16539 GCA_964579955.1 uncultured Veillonellaceae bacterium
TCGTTGCGCCGGCAATCTGTTTGATTCCGGTAAGAATCGTGCCCAAGGACTTGATGACGATTTCCTGCTGGCCGACCAACGAATCGACCAACAGGCCGATCTTGTTGTCACCTGACTGGACGATGACGACATAGAGTTCTTGTTCCGCGTCAAATTCGTTGGACTGCTCGATACCCAACCGGCGCGCCAACCTGATCAACGGAATGATCTGCCCGCGTAGCAGGATCACTTCCTGCTGCTGGATGGTCCGGATATCCGCCGGCGCGATATTGATCGTGCTATCGATTGAACCAAGTGGAATTGCATAGGTTTCCGACTGCACCTGAATCAACAGTGCCTGGATAATCGCGAGTGTCAACGGCAGACGAATCCTGACCCGGGTTCCCTGTCCTGGTGTGGAATCGAGCTCCAGCGTTCCTCCCAGCGCTTCAATCTTGGTCCGAACGACATCCATACCTACGCCGCGGCCCGAAACATCGGGTACCGTTTCCGCCGTAGAGAAGCCGGACATGAATATCAATCGCATAATATCGTTGGAATCCATGGCATCCAGCTCTGCTTTGCTGACCAGACCTTTTTCCAAGGCTTTCTGCTTGATGGCCTCCGCCCGAAGCCCTTTGCCGTCATCGGAAACCAGCAGCAGTACATGATTTCCTTCGTGGCGCGCAATCAGGCGAATTTCACCCACAGGATTCTTACCGGCCGCAGTCCGCTCCGCAGGTTTTTCAATTCCATGATCAATCGAATTGCGTAACAAATGCACCAACGGATCACCGATTTCATCAATCACGGTTCTATCTAGTTCAGTTTCTTCGCCTTGAATGATCAAATTGATTTCTTTTCCCAGGCTATGCGATAAATCGCGCACCATCCGGGGAAAACGGTTGAATACCTGCCCAACCGGAACCATTCGAAGTTTCATGACAACGCCCTGCAAATCGGTGGTCACCCGATCCATCTGTTCGATGGCTTCACTCAGTTCCTGCAATTGGTTGGACAGACCGATTTGCTGCAGGCGGGTCTTATTGATAACCAGTTCACCGACCAGATTTAACAAGGAGTCGAGTTTTTCGGCGTCGACCCGCAATAAAGCGCGTCCTTTGGCTTTGGCAGCGGTTGAATCGACTTTGATTTCTTTGGCAGCGTCTTTCATTTCCTCGCGCGCAGTTTCCGAAGCTGGTTCAGGCTGCTTCGTCACACCGGCTTTTTCAACGATCTGTGGACTGGCTTTTTCGGCTTCCGTACTGACGCAGGGAATCGCCAAAACCGTTTCAATCTCGGCGATCGAAAGAATCGTTTCACGCACTTTTTCTGCAGTATTCTCCGTAACCAACACCACGCTGAATTCCTGGCCAAAGTTATCCTTCTCAAGGTCTTCAACCAAGGGGTCGGTCTTAATGACGTCGCCGAGGTCATCCAGCGCTTTCATCGCCATATAGGCACGCACCGATTTCAGCAACGTTCCTTCACGGATGCCGATTTTCAGCTGAAACACCTGCATCCCCTGCGCTAAGGCCGAATTGACCAGTTGCTCTTCCGTTTCATTCAAGGGAATGTCCGACTTCACAGAATCCTTCGAAATTGCAGCCACTATCGGTTCAGCCACGATGGGGTCCGCCTCGCCTTTGGCCAATGCCGCCAGTTTAGCCGATAACGCCGCGACTTCGACTCCACCGGACTGGCCGCTGACCACTTCTTCGACCAATTGTTCCAGCCGGTCCACGCATTGGAATAATGTATCGATAATCCCGGCATGCGCTTTTAATGTTCCCTTGCGCAGCAAATCCAACACATTTTCCATTTCATGGGTCAGTTCAGCAATGGCCGCGTAGCCCATCGTCGCCGACATTCCTTTAATCGTATGCGCGCTGCGGAAAATCTCATCAAGAATCTGCAAATTGCCTGGGTCGTGTTCCAGGTCCAAAACACAACGATTCAATGTCTGCAAATGTTCCCGTGCCTCTTCCAAAAACAAACCCAGATATTGGTTCACATCCATTTTACTTGAGTCCTCCCTTCTTGAGACACTGTACGATTCCCTCGGCAACCTGAGGCAACGGCAGTACTGTATCGACCGCACCCGCCTCGATCGCGGCTTTCGGCATCCCAAACACCACCGAAGTCGACTGATCTTCCGCAATCGTCCGTCCATGCAAACGTTTGATCGCCTGCATCCCTTTGGCTCCATCATGCCCCATTCCGGTCAGGATAACGCCAACCGTCTTGGTTCCATAAGTTTCAGCTACCGAAACCATCATCGGATCGACTGCTGGTCGCAAACCGCCGATGGCTGGATCTTTGTTCAGTTTAACGTAGGTACCGCTTGCGTCGCGACGAAGCGTGAGATGAAAATCGCCAGGTGCGATATATACGGTTCCGGCTGCCAATTTGTCGTTATCCGCCGCTTCCTTGACCGTCAGTTCACTGAGCGAGTTAAGACGTTCCGCCAGTGATTTTGTAAAACCGGGTGGCATATGCTGCACAACCACGGTCGGACAGGGAAGACTTCCTGGCAAGCGGGTCAGCACTTCCTGCAAAGCACGCGGCCCGCCGGTCGATGTGCCGATCGCCACAATCCAGTCGTCAACGCCGGAAATCGCAGTGGTTTTTGCAACGCTTGGCGCAAGTCGGTCGATGCCCAGAGTCCTTTCGCTGACCGACACCTTTTCCGGCACGACCGCCGGAGTTCGTTCCGGCAATTTTACCGGCTTGATTATCGGCACGGTTCCCACGCGCAACCGACTGCCACTGACGCCGGCCGCCTCCCGGCACTTCTGGAGCAAATCCTTTTCAATCTCGTCAATCCGGGAAATCGAACCGGCGCTCTTGGCGACAAAATCTACCGCCCCCAGGCTCAAAGCCTTGATTGTGGCATCGGCGCCCGCCTTTGTCAGGCTGCTGACCATCACGACCGGAGTTGGTTTAACCGACATAATCTGTTCCAGCGCCGTCAAACCATCCATCACCGGCATTTCTACATCCAGTGTCACCACGTCCGGGGAATGCTGCTTGACTTTTTCGACGGCTTCCGCGCCATTGCGACCGATGTCGACCACTTCAAAGTCCGGCTGGCTTTTGAACAAGTCAGACAAAACTTTTCGCATAAAAGCCGAATCATCAACAACCAATATCTTAATCAAAAGCTATCCCTCCATAGCGTCAAAAGTCAAAGCAGTTCTGCACGGTCAGGCACGGGCCAGCAACCGCTGGAACAACCCCCGAATGCCGCGGGGAACCGGCAGGTCCTCGCCAAAAATCAATGCGTGAGCAATCCTGTCCACACAACGGGCCGCCACACTATCGGGATAAGCAATCATCAGGGGGACCTGGCTAGTGACCGATTTTTGCACCATCCGGTCTTCAAAGATGAAACCCAGATGAGAAATCGACAAACCTAAAAAGCGTTGGGAAACTTTCGCGAGTTTATTCAGTACCCCTTCTCCTTCAGCCAGTTCCCGCACCCGGTTTACAATCAGGCGGACCGGCGACTGTCCGCCTTTGGCTGCGTAAGCCTTGATGACCGCGTAAGCGTCGGCAACCGCCGTCGGTTCCGGCGTTGTGACTACAATCACTTCATCAGCCGCCAAAACAAAGTTCAGCACCATCCGATTCAACCCCGCACCGGTATCGATCAGGATGATATCGGCCCAATTGTCAAACTGCCCGACTTGATGCAAAAAATATTGGATTTGCGAATCAGACAGGTTCGACAAATCATAAATACCGGATCCGCCGGAAATGAACTTGATGCCGAGAGGCCCATCGGCTACCACTTCAGTTAAATCCAACCCGTTATGAATGACCTGAAACAGGTTGCCTGGCGCCGAGGCGCCCAAAATCACATCGACATTGGAAAGACCAAGATCGGCATCCAAAATGAGGACTTTCTTGCCTAAACGCGCGAATGCCACGGCCAAAGCAACGGTAAGATTGGTCTTGCCAACGCCGCCCTTGCCGCTGGTTATCGTGATGACCCGCGCTTGCGTCTGAATCGGTTTCAAAATGGCGCTGCGCGAAGCTCCCATCATCTCATTCATCTGGCGTAGTCGATTTGCCTGATCGTTCATATTCTTCCTCGCAACATCAGTGTAGTCAGTCTGTTCGAATCAGCCAGTTCAATATCATCCGGCACATTCTGCCCTGTAGTAATGTAAGACATGGTTTTGGGAGCATGAAACATCAAATTGAAAATTGTTCCTAAATTACTGGCTTCATCCAGTTTGGTAAACAGATATTTCTGTGGCTTCGACGGTTGAAACCGTTGCACAGCCTGCAGACAATCGGTAAATTTTGTCGTAGCACTGAGCACCAAATGTTTTTCAATATTATCATCGACCGCAAGCAACGCTTCCAGTTCTGCCATTTGCGGCTGATTCGCCGGGCTACGTCCTGCCGTATCGATCAATACCAACTGTTTGTCCTGGTGACGATACAAAGCACTACGCAGTTCTTGCGGTGTATAAACCACTTCAATCGGAATTCCGATAAGGTCGGCATACGTCTTTAGTTGTTCGACCGCTGCAATTCGGTAGGTATCGGCCGTAACCAAAGCCACCCGAAATTTCTCTTTGAGCGCGAAATTAGCGGCCAGTTTGGCCACGGTCGTCGTCTTGCCAACGCCTGTCGGCCCAATTAAGGCAGCAACCTTGCAATATGCCGGTCGGACATTAATGCCGGCCACATCCTGAAAATGAGCCGTCAACCGTTCGCGTAACCGAGCCTGAAACATTTCCGAACTCAACGAATGAATATTGGGAATGCCATAGAACAAAGCGTCAGCGGCAACCGGGTCGAGATCGTTCTTACGAGCCCATTCCTGCAAAAACGAAACCTTTTGTTCTGACGGAAATTCGTTCGCAGGTTTTTTTCCGGACGGCCTGTTTTCCAAAACGCTTTCCAGCGACTTGCGCATGCTTGCCAATTCCAGCTGCAACGCCAGAATCTTCGCATCATCCGTTTCCTTCGTCAACGGCTTGGCTTCAGGCGGCTCCGTCATAACCGGCTTGCTTGTATTAGTCGGCGTATTATCGACAGCAGCCGTGACTTCGACGATTTCTGTCGCCATCATTCCGAGGAATCCACCCTGTCTGAGCCGACGGGTTTGTATAATCACAGCCTCGCGGCCCAGGTCGTTTTTTACCTCCGCCAAGGCTTCCGCCAACGTCGGCGCCCGATAAGTCTTGACTTTCAATTAGATTTTCACCATCCCTACAGACTGGACTTCAATCTGGTTTTCCAATTCCGCAAAGGACAAGATGACCAGGTTGGGAGCGATTCGTTCGGTCAATTTTCTGACATATAGCCGCGAAGCAGGGCTGGTAAGCAGTACGGGATGAAAACCCGCCGTCGTAAGTTTTTGTATTTCATTGGACAGACTATTGATAAACTGTTGCATCGAACCGGGGTCGAGATTGACAAAGCTGCCTCGGTCAGAATGCTGCACGGAAGATACGATCTGATTTTCCGTTTGCGGATCCAGCGTAATGCAGGTCAGGGTATTGTTTTGAATGTATTGCCGTGAGATATTGCGCGACAAGGTTCTGCGCACATACTCGGCCAATACTTCCGGGTCTTTGGTGAAGGTCGCCGTATCGGCCAACGTTTCCATAATGCTTACCAAATCCCGCACGGAAACCCGTTCTTTGAGCAGACAGACCAGAACTTTCTGGATATCCCCGACCGACAGCATTGCCGGCACAAGTTCCGACACCACTGCCGGATGATCCTGTTTGACCGAATCGATCAGCGTTTGCACGTCCTGACGGCCAAGCAGTTCATCGCAATGCCCTTTGACGACCTCGGTCAGATGGGTTGCCAGTACGGAAATCGGATCAACCACCGTATAACCGGACAGTTCGGCCCGCTCCCGAAACGCCTCGTGAATCCAAAGGGCCGGCAAGCCGAAGGCTGGTTCCATCGTTTCTTCGCCGGGAATTTCCTCAGTAACCGTACCTGGATTCATCGCCAAAAAGTGATCAAGTAATAATTCGCCCTTGGCAACCTCAATTCCCTTTATTTTTATCACATATGCATTAGGTTTTAATTGAATATTATCGCGTATGCGGATCGTGGGCACAACGATTCCCATCTCCAGCGCACATTGCCGGCGGATCATGACGACCCGGTCAAGCAGATTGCCGCCTTGGGCAACATCAACGAGCGGAATCAGACTATAGCCAATCTCCAGCTCAATCGGATCAACCTGCAGCAAAGAAACAATGTTTTCCGGCTTGCGCACTTCTTCCAGCTCTTTCTCTTCCTGCTGGGTAACTGCCGTTTCCTGCGCCGTTTTGGCTGTTTTTTGCAAAATGTAACCCAATCCGCATACCAGTATGGCGATCGACAGGAACGGAATGCCTGGCAATCCCGGAACCGCCGACAATACGGCCAATACCGCAGCCACCAGGAAAAAAACCCGCGGATAGGCGAGCAACTGAGCGGCGATGTCATGGCCGAGATTATCTTCGGATGCGGCGCGTGTGACGACAATGCCGGTAGCAGTAGAAATCAACAGCGCCGGAATCTGATTGACCAACCCTTCGCCAACAGTCAAAAGCGTATATGTCTGCAGCGCCTGCAAGATGGACATATCACGCTGGACCATACCGATAATGAAGCCACCCAGAATATTGACCACGATGATTACAATTGCCGCGATCGCGTCGCCTTTAACAAACTTGCTGGCACCGTCCATAGCACCGTAAAAGTCTGCTTCACGCTGGATATTGCGGCGTCGGGTACGCGCTTCATTATCGTTGATCAGTCCTGCGTTCAGGTCGGCATCGATCGCCATCTGTTTACCCGGCATGGCGTCCAACGTGAACCGGGCGGCGACTTCGGCGACCCGCTCGGCGCCTTTGGTGATAACGATGAACTGAATCAGGATAAGGATGACGAACACGATGAAGCCGACCACCGCATTGCCACCAACAACAAAACTGCCGAATGCCAAAATGACTTCTCCGGCATATCCCTGCAGCAAAATGAGACGGGTTGCCGAAACATTCAGTGCCAATCGAAACAAAGTGGTGACAAGCAACAGGGAAGGAAAAACAGAAAACTGCAGCGGTTCGACATTATAGATCGAAATCATCACAATCGTCAGCGACAAGGTGATGTTAAGCGCAAGCAACAAGTCCAGCAGGAACGGCGGCAAAGGAATGATCATCATCATAACAATCATGACCACGCCAAGCGCCAGCATGACATCGCTGAATTTATTCAGTTTACTGATCAAGGCATTGTTTTCGCCCATTCAATATCTCCATCCAGAACTCAAGAGTACTTCCGCTTCAGACGATATACATAGGCCAGAACTTCTGCGACCGCTTTATAAAGATCCGGCGGTATCAGGTCGCCCACTTCCGAATTCTTAAATAAGGCTTGCGCCAAGGGCTTGTTCTCTACGACGACCACGTCGTTCTCCTTGGCAATCTCACGAATCCTTTGCGCAATAAAATCGGCTCCCTTAGCGACCACCGTGGGCGCTTCCATACCCGACTCGTACTTTAACGCAACAGCAAAATGGGTCGGGTTGGTAACCACAACGTCCGCTTTCGGCACCTCTGACATCATCCGCCGCATGGCAATGGCCCGTTGCTTCTCCCTGATTTTGCTTTTGATCTGCGGATTTCCCTCCGTTTGCTTCATTTCCTCTTTGACTTCCTGCTTGCTCATCTTCAGATTTTGCATATGCTCCCACCATTGGTAACCGTAATCCAATATCGCCAGGACCAAGATGACCATGGCAATCTGAAATGCCAAATCGTAGATAACGCCGGCAAGCAAGGCGAATGAATCGGTGATTTCGGCCATCATCAAGGAAGGGATCCGCAGGGTCTCTTTCTGAATGAACCGAAAGATGAAATAACCAACAACGGTAATTTTTAACAAGGATTTTATCAGTTCCACCAGGGACCGCTTGGAAAAAATCCGGCCAAAACCGGAAATCGGGTTGATCCGACTAAACTGTGGCATTATCGTGTCCGGATTAAACGAAAACCCAACCTGCAGAATTGAAACGCTGACAGCAACCAACAACACCGAAATCATCAACGGCAATACGGCTTCAAAAAAATTCATGCCGGCTTCAGTGATCACCAGTTGTACCGACTGAATCGTGAAATCACCCCGAACATCCAAGCCCCCCAAAATATGACGCATATAGCCGATCAACTTTTCGTACAGATACGGACCGGCCGTTTTCAGAGCAAGAAATGCCGCTAGGATGACAAAGACCGAACTCAGCTCGGCGCTTTTGGCGACCTGGCCTTTTTTGCGGCTTTCCTCCTGCTTGCGTTGCGTCGGTTCTTCCGTCTTTTCGGCAGAATCAAAACGCTGCAAGTCAAACCGGAAATTCTTATTGAGGCCCTTTGGCGAGAATTTCAAGCATAAGCGAAAAATCCCGAAATATTCCTTCAAAGCCGACCTCCAAAAAGGAAACATAAAACGGCAAGATCAGATAAATCATAAACATGCCGACTACTAGCTTTCCGGTAATACCAACAACAAAGACGTTCATCTGCGGCATAATCCTGGCCAGGATCCCCAGCGCAACATCGGTCATCAAAACGGTTCCCATCACCGGTAAAGCGATGCGCAATGACAGGATGAACATGTTGGCCACTGCGTCCACCATCATGGCCGCCG
The DNA here is from genome assembly GCA_964579955.1 of uncultured Veillonellaceae bacterium. GTDB lineage: Bacteria > Bacillota > Negativicutes > UBA1444 > UBA1444 > UBA1444. Next base: position 8,650 of record CAZOJA010000029.1, read on the forward strand.
CCTGATCAAGATGCAGTTGCACTCCTAATGGCACAGTGCGGAAGTTTTCCGCCAAACCGGTAATGATCACATGGTGGCCTTGCAATGCAAGGAACACCACCAACGCCATCAGGAACTTGAAGTTGCCGACGAGTGGAACCTGTTGCCCGTATTGCGGATCGAACACATTGATCATGCCGAATCCGACTTGCATATCAATCAATTGGCCCGCCATCTGAACCGCCTGAAAAAACAGCGCCGCAACAAAGCCAGCTGCCAACCCGTAGGTCAATTCGACCAATACCCACCAACCAAGCATCAATAGCGATTCCGGTTGTCGGGCCGCATCCCAACGCGCGAACGGAACCAGCATCAGGGACAATAGAATCGCCAACCCGACCCGCACATAAACAGGAATCACCTTGCTGCCAAAAACTGGAGCAGTGGTCATTGCCCCGGTTATCCTGGCAAACACAAGCAAAAAATGTACAAACTGACTGGCAAGCGCTGCCGAGTATTCCACTACAACCTCACTTCTTAGCGGATCACACTATTGAAGGACATGAACAAATCACGGGTGAAGTCGACTATCATCCCCAAAATCCACGGGCCAAAGATAAGAATCGCCACGAATGTGGCGATAATCTTGGGCACAAAGACCAATGTCTGTTCCTGGATTTGAGTCGTTGCCTGAAAAATGCTTACAGCGACACCAACGATGAGCCCTAGTCCCAGCATCGGTGCAGACACAAGCATCACCATGAATAATGCTTCACGCCCCAGCTGAATTGCGATATCCTGCGACATGGCGAAGCCCTCCCGGTCAGTTGAATGTCATCAGCAACGAACGTATCACCAGATGCCAACCATCAACCAAAATAAACAGCAATATCTTGAACGGCAAAGAAATCATCACCGGTGGAACCATCATCATTCCCATCGACATCAAGGTGGACGCGACCACCATGTCGACCACAATAAACGGAATATAAATTAAAAAACCAATTTGAAAAGCGGTTTTCAGTTCGCTGATGATAAAGGCAGGAATCAACACCGTCGTCGGCACATCGTCCTGTGTGACCGGTCGCGGACCATCCATCAAATTGACGAATAAGGCGATGTCATTTTCACGCGCCTGTTTGAACATGAATTCACGCAACGGCTTTAAGGCCGCAGTGGTAGCATTCTCCTGGGACAAAGTTCCTGCCAAAAAAGGTTGCCAGGCATTCTTATAGATTTGATCAAAGTATGGTGACATCGTAAAAAAAGTCAAAAACAGCGCCAAACCCACAATAACCTGGTTTGGTGGCATTTGTTGCGTTGCCAGGGCGCTGCGCAGAAAGGACAATACGACAATAATGCGCGTAAACGCCGTCATCATGATGATTATCGACGGCGCTAATGACAAAACGGTCAGCATCAATAATATTTGCAAACTCAGAGCGACATCCTGAGGTTTACCTGCTGGCTGAACCCCGATATTGAGATTGGGGGCAGGAACCAACGGCGCAGCCTGCACCAGAGCCGGAACGGCCAGTGCAATCAAGCAGCCAGACACTACCAGTCCCATAGCCGCAGTTGGACGTAACGAACCGCAAACAGACAATGCAGTCTTACCTCTTCTCATGATCATCATTTCGCGGCGAACTACCCGGAGAGGAAAAAACCGTCGGAAACCGTTCGCGGATCTGCTTGAGCGCCAGAATCTGGCTGCCTAAAGCTGCTTCAAAACTTACCTGACTTGGTTTTGCCGTATTGCGGATTGCCTCAATCTGTTCGGGCGAATCGATTTCAAACAACAACTGAATCGATTGTTCCGTCGCACCTACGACAAAAAACCGCCCCGCCATCTCCACAAGATGAATATTGCGATTCGGTCCCAGTGCAAGTGTCATATGAATTGAGGAACCGGCACTTTGACCAATTCCTCCCATTTTTGCGGCAATAAACCGCGATGTCAGATATGCCAGTACAATGACGCCGATAAATAAAACAACCAGAGACAATACATAAGCCAGGGTTCCTACGGTTGATCCCGCCGTTGCCTTTGCCGGTTCCTGATATTGCAGATAGCCCGGCGTCGTATTTGGGGCTGAAGGTGTTTCAGCCGCTACAGACAACCCCGAAAAGCCAAATAGGACAAGAAATAGGATAGCGCATGCAACCCTATGCTGCCCCGACACCCCCCGTATCATTTATCCAACGGCCTTGCGAATTGCTTCCAATACCCGATCCGGCTGGAATGGTTTGACGATAAAATCCCGTGCCCCGGATTGGATTGATTCAATAACCATCGCTTGTTGTCCCATTGCACTGCACATGATGATTTTCGCCTGCGGGTCAAATTTTTTAATCTCTTTTACCGCACTAATTCCGTCCATTTCAGGCATGGTAATGTCCATGGTAGTTAAATCAGGTTTGAGTTCCTTGTACTTTTCCACTGCCTGCAATCCATTCGCGCCTTCACCTACAACCTCAAACCCATTCTTGGACAGAATATCCTTGATCATCATCCGCATGAATGCCGCGTCATCGACTACCAAGACTCGCAATCCCATCAGCAATCCCCTTCCTTACTTCGTAAAACAATCACTACTGTATATTACTGCAATGTGCTCGCTCTTTCCTGCATGCTGACAATCCCTGTAATCCGCACACCAAAGTTTTCGTCGATAACAACCACTTCTCCTTTGGCTACTATTTTCCCATTCACCAGAATATCGACCGGCTCGCCGGCCAGTTTATCCAGTTCAACTACCGATCCGGGAGCTAGTTCGAGAATCTCGCGGATTAATTTACGCGTACGCCCCAATTCCACAGTGACTTGCAATGGAACATCCATAATCATGCCGATATTGGAATCGGACACGTTCATGACACTTTGCTTGAGCGGTGCAAACTGGGCAGGTTGGACAATGACGTTCTGTTCCGGCACAACCGGCGACGGAGCACGTTGTGGAAGCGGTTGAGGCGGAATATAAGCCGGTTGTTGCTGAACAGGAGGCGCTACAGGCGCTTGCATTACAGGCGCGGCAGGCATTGACTGCTTCGCCGGTTGCGGAGCAGGAGCCGGCGCAGAAGAGTGTAGCAGTCCGTCCACCATGTCTCGGGCAATTTTCAACGGCAAAATCAACATGATCTCACTATCGATCAGGCCTTCGACGACCATGCGGAAGGCAATCCGCACCAGATCTTCACTACCGGTTACGCTATCTGTAATATTATCATTTCCAGCCAAATCAATCAACCGTACTTTGGGCGGCGCCAGATCAACCCGGCTCTTAAAAATGCTGGAAAGGGAGGTGGCGGTTGCCCCCATCATCTGGTTCATCGCTTCAGCCACCGCACTCATGTATAGTTCATTCATTCCGGTTGGCGGATTCGCTCCATCATTTCCCATCATCAGATCAGCGATAATCGCCGCGTCAGACTCTTTCATCGCGAGTAGGTTCGTGCCGTTAATCCCTTCGGTAAAGCGGACTTCAACGATGATGTAAGGCATTGGATACTCTTTGCGCATATCATTGAGCAGCATGATGGAAACACGCGGCGTAGTGATTTCAACTTTACGTGACAACAATACCGACATCGTGGTCGCTGCGCTACCCATCGATATATTACCGATTTCTCCGAGCGCATCGATTTCGACATCAGATAATGTACTGGAGCTTTTTGCGGACGTGGTAGCAGCAGAAACTGCCGGTGCCTCATTGCGCAACAGGGCATCTATTTCTTCTTGTGACAAAAAGCTATCACTCATGTTCTTGTTCCTCCTCGGCTACGATTCTGGTGATTTGCACCGCAATACGGTTATTGGAGCTGCCCGGTTTGCACTTGAATTTCTGGTGTTGTCCGATAATGATCGGCAACTCTTCGTTTACCTTCGAATCAAGCCGAATTACATCTCCCACTGTCAAATCAAGCATTTCACCGACTGTGACATTAATTTTCCCCAATTCCACCATCAAGGGAACCAGGGTGCGTTCCAGTTTTTTCTGCATTTGAGTCACATTGGTTTTGGAACCGGCTCTTGCTATGGAAGATGCCACCCAAAAGGAAGTGGTCAGTTTGGGCATGATCGGTTCAAGAACCAGATAAGGAATACATAGATTGATAAAGCCTTCGGTTTGTGCAATACGCGTCTGCAAAGTAATGATTACCACCATGTCGTTTGGTGGTACGATTTGTGTAAATTGCGGATTGCTCTCAATGACTTCCAAACGGGGTTCGATGTTGACGACTTGTCGCCATGCTTCCGAAAGCGATTCCAGTGCCCTGTTCATCAGACGGGCTACGATCGATTGTTCAATATCAGTCAGTTCTCTGGGTTTTGCCGGCGGAGTTCCCACCCCGCCGAACAGTCGGTCAATAATCGAAAAAATAATGGACGGATTGATTTCCATCAGTGCATTGCCCGACAATGGCCTCATTTCAAAGACGCTGATCACGCTGGGATTGGGCATCGAACGGATGAATTCTTCATAGGTCAGCTGATCGACCGATGCCACACTGACCTGGACCATGGTACGCAAGTGCGCTGAAAGATAGGTGTTTAGCAGGCGGGCAAAGTTTTCATGCAACATATATAATGTACGGATCTGGTCCTTGGAGAACTTGTCCGGCCGCTTGAAATCATAAAGTTTGATTTTCTTTTGTTTCTGTTCCTGCTTGATATTCTCAGCATTGACCACACCAGTGGAAATCGCTGATAATAACTCATCTATTTCATTTTGGGAAAGAACGTCAGCCAATTGGTCTCACCACCTTGCGAAACAAGATTTTTCTTGTGTTCAGGGTCATTGCAAAAGGATATTCGTGATATACACTTCCATTACGATATCGCGTCCAACTACCCTGTTCACTTCCTGCTTAATCAAGTCTTTCAGGCGGTCCTGCTTTTGCGGATCATAGTCTGCTATGCTTTGTGAACGCAAAACATGAAGTACCGCATCTTGAATCCTTATTTCCTCAGGCGACAAGGTTTTCCCTGCCGGCTTTGCATTCTTGTCCGGTTTCAATTCCAATATCACACCGATTTTCAAATAGCGGCCGCTGTTGGCAGCACCGAGATTGACGATGAATCCCTCCTTGGGGTCGCCCAGCTTCATCAACACTCCAGGTTCGCGCGGCGCCGCCGCCTTGCCGCCGCCCATATAATTCGTCACCACATAGTAAGCCGTTCCACCGGCCAATGCCAGTACCAAGACTAATCCAACAGCAATATAAATGAAAATAGGTTTCTTCGATGGCGGCGCTTTCTCTTCCACAACTTCCTCAGCCATGATTCATCCCTCCCTGGTTGTGCACTGAACAACAATCCTCTTGATTAGCGGCCGAACCGTTGAATTTGGCGCCGATATTCGATAACGAGCCGAATGATGTCATCCATGCTCTCTTCCACCAACACCTTGTTGCCGTTGACCAAGGTAATTACGGTATCGGGCGTTTCATCCACCGTTTCGATCAAATCAGCGTTTAGGACAAATTCATGATCTTTTGTCTTGAATTTGGTCAACTTAATCATCGCATATCTCTCCCCCCGGAATCAATGCCCCTCCGGAGAAAGGACTTCTCCGGAGGGGTCAGTAAAATATTAACGTTTCAGGTTGACAAGTTCTTCGAGCATAGTATCGGAAGTGGTGATGATTTTGGAATTGGCCTGAAAACCGCGCTGGGTTATGATCATTTTGCTGAATTGATCCGCCAGATCAATGTTCGACATTTCGAGTGATCCAGGGGTCAGCGTGCCGCGTCCACCGGTCCCGCTTGTGCCGATGGCCGGATTTCCGGAGTTGGTCGTTGCAGCAAATAGTGTATCACCAACGCGCGTCAAACCGCCGCTATTAGTGAATGATGCTAATGCAACACGTGCAAGATTCAGAGTCTTGCCATTGGAAAATTTCCCGACAATCATACCGCTAGTATCAACAGATACCGTATCCAAGGCTCCAGCTGCATTGCCATTCTGATTGGTCGCCTGTACCGTAGTGCTGCCGCCATATTGGGTAAGCGCACTTATGTCCATCGTGATGTTGGACCGAGTTGCTCCCGGTGCCGTAAATGTTACTGGGTTGACTGTAGTGGACGTCCCATACGTCGGTGCACAAGCTGCACTAAATGCCGTGCCGACAGGAGCTATAACCGTTGTCGGATTTCCCAAAGTAATTGTTGTTTTAGCCGCACCATTGCCAACATTAAAAGTACTATTGTTAAACGCAGGTGTATAAACATATGTAGGGGTAGCTAATGTTGTATCCCATTTTACTGTTCCTGAGAGCAACGATATGGCATTTCCAGTTCCGGCTTCACTGAGTTTATATGACCAGGTATTGTCGGCAGTCTGCGTAAATTCCATATTTAGAACATGCGGAGTAAGTGAATTGTCAAAAACTGTATAGTACGCTTGATGAACCGATCCTGTCGTGTTATCCAACTGGATTGTGGGAATAGAGATGTTGGATGTGCCTGGCGATATTGTCGAAACGGTTCCAACAAAACTACCCGCAACCGGGATGGCCCCATTCACGCTGGTCGGAATTATGCTACCAGTTCCCCAAGGATTAAAGGCAGTCCCGGCTGTAAAATAATTGGGGCTACCAGCAACTGCTGCAGGTGTTATCGTCCCATCACCTAGCGAAGTGGAATATGTTGTATCAGCAGCGTCATAAATATTGTAAGAGTATAAAGGTCCAGTAGTTGTTGTAATCCTCATGTTATAGTTGTGTGCTTGGCCATCCGCATCATATAGAGTGAATCCGACATCATGGGTATTTCCAACGGTTGCATCCAGTTGCATGCCAGAAGCAAATCGGATGTTGCTTTGCGGCAAACCAGAAGTAGCAATGACCACATGGTCTGCACCGGCAACCGGTGCGATGCCAACCGAATTGCTTAATGTCAATTCTGGTAGAGTTCCAGCAACCGAAGTAAATGAATATTGCCCTGCCGCATAAGCAGCCGTACCGGTCTGAACCGTAGTCCCCGAAGAGTCAGTAATGGCATAACTCCATGCTGAAGCCCCTGTATTGGTGAAGGTAACGCTATAGGTTTGCGCTGCGCCGGCCGCATCGTACAAAGTAACTCCCGTTATCGTATTGGTGCTTCCCAACGTATTGTTCAATTGAAGACCATCTGCAAAAACAAGGTTTTTGCTCGGAACTTCATGCAACACGACCTGCTTGACGGTATTCACTTTGCCGGCCGAATCGAAAGTGATTTCCGTTAACGGATTGGACACACCGATTGTATCATCGGTCAGGCTTGCCTTGGTCAGCCAGGTGCGTGTCAGATCATCGGTTTTCATGAACTTTTGCTGCAATGTCTGTACCCTGCCCAATGAGTCGTATACTTCCAAGGATGTCTGAGCCGATGACCCTGGTTTATCTGTGCCCGAAAGATTGTTACTAAAGGTCATGGATGTAGTTGCCACAGCCGGTAAGGTAATGCCTGACGGAATCGTAATGCCTGTAACCTGCCCGCTCGTATCGACAACCCCGTCGACTCCCAACCAGCCCATGACTTTCAAGCCGGTTCCCGGCACAACATAGTTTCCGGTACCATCAAAGTCGAAATTGCCGGCACGGGTAAAATACTGATTAAGTCCATCGGAAACGATGAAGAACCCTTGATTCTGAATTGCCAAATCGGTCTGTTTTCCTGTAGGTTGGTAACTGCCGCTGGTCATGATCGTATCTACAGCGGTTAAACCCATGCCAAGGCCTATCTGAATCGGGTTCGTCCCGCCGCGGGTACCGGTTGCAGCTGCGGCTCCCTGCATCGTCTGGCTGATTACATCGGAAAAGTTTGATCGTCCGCCTTTATAACCGACGGTATTGACGTTGGAAATATTGGCTCCAATAACGTCCATCGCGGTCTGATGATTACGCAGACCGGCCACGCCGGAGAACATTG
>CAZOJA010000030.1:0-8481 GCA_964579955.1 uncultured Veillonellaceae bacterium
GGCTCCTCGGATTATCGTCCGAGGAGCCTTTTGGCGCCGGTGGATGAATATTTGAAGGTGCTATTTTTGGATGGGGAAATAAATTTCGGTGATGTAATCTTCCGGTGCAGGGGTGGTTGCTGGATCGGTGACATAAACTTCGTAAGGTGGCGCGGCGAATTGATAGCCGTTTTCCTCCACCCATTGCACGATTCGGCTGTAAGTGGAAGAGAGCTCGGAGAAGGGTCCGCGGTGAATCCCTTTGGCGCACAGTCCACCAGCCAGCTCGCGGGTCTCAGGCGTTCTTTCGGCGATGGGGATGGCGATTTCCGTGTCATTGTTTGCTGGATTGAATTCTTTGTCATGATAGATTGCTATGGGCGCGCCGAGGCAGGTAAGTTTATTTTTGGCAATGGTTTCGAACAATTTGCCGAAATACTTGCAGTAATCATCAGTGCTCATGTGCTGACGGGAGTAGAGAATGTTTTTCGGCAGGGTCTCAACCACATCCACCGCAATGGTATCCAAATAAGCCATGATATCAATTCCTTTCTCGAGTTTTTCAAGATCTTCATTCAGTTGACGCAGGACGAATTTTTGGCTTTCCAGTTGATCCTGAAGCAATTGTTTTTTGCGCCGGATCAACAGCGGCAAAGCTTCTCCGCTGGAATCCTTTAAAATTCGATCGATTTCCTCCAAGGAAAAATTGTATTTTTTGAGCTTGTTGATGAACAGAATGGCTTTGAGCTGCTTAACATCGTAAAATCGATAACCGTTGTGTTCATTCACGATGATTGGCTTCAGTAAGCCGATTTCATCGTAGTAACGCAGGGTTTTGGTAGTAACGCTGCAAATTTTTGAAAACTCGCCTATAGGCAGCATGCATATTCCTCCGAAGGATAGTGTGGATGAATTTCCCGGGTTGTGTCCAGTATATAGGTTCCCGTAAGGGCAAAGTCAACAAGGGGAAGATATTTTCTTTTACGGATCGTTCAATCAGGTTGTTTTTGCAGAGCTGTCTATTTAATCGCCCCGACGGGACAAACATGTTTGCAAGCACCGCACAAGATGCATTCTGTAGAACTAACCGGCTTGTTTTCACGGATAAATTCCATGATTGGCACATCCATGGGGCAATGTCGGGAACAGCGCCGGCACTCTATGCAAGGAACTCCGGACGGGCGAATCCGGATGCGGGCAAAATGAGCCGGCAGTTTCATGACCAATGAGACCGGACAGGCAATTTTACAGAAAGCCCGTTTTTTGCGAAATAGAAAGGCCAACACGAATGCGACGAGGTAGTAGAGGCCATTGCCAATCAAGAACCAGATGAGTTGGTCGTATTTGCCGTATTGCTCCAGGAGCTGTCTTTGCTGGTAATCATAGCCGCTTCCGATCCATGCCAGAGGAATGGCCAGGCTGAGAAGCAGAATGATCCATCGGCAATACGTGTAATGCTTTGGTATCGGCGTGTTTTCTCGAATCGGCAGCCACTCAAGGAAGGCTGCAGTCCAACAGGCCCACCCGCAGAACCCTCTGCCCCAAATCAGCGGACCAAAGACTTTTGCTACGGCGTAATGAATAAGCACACGGCTAAATACCCCGGCAGCAAGATAAAAGACGGTTTGTTCCAACTGCAGGTTTTCACGCTGATAGATACCCAGGAATAATAAAAACATGGGAGAAATCAGCAGAATCGAAATGCGTCGCCCCAGGTCCTTTTCATTGCGAGGCAGTCGTGAGGCGATGAACAGGCCGAGAGAGATGCAACCGCCTATCCAGGGGAACAGTAATAGGAATCCCCACCAATTCTTGGCGTAGTAAAGGGACGTGCCCACCACACAGCCGATAATAAATGGAAGGAAAAGCTGTCTTGTCATGAAATGTCCTCGCTTTTTTACGGGCATCAGGGTTGAACCATAGAAATCGCTTCAATCATGAAACTGCGAAACGCCGAAACCGCAGGAGTCTGATGCTTGTCTTCCAAAGCTGCCAGACCGGCCGTTCTTTCGATTGCCGGGTCCAGAGGAATCGTTTTGACATGCGGGAGGTGCAACACGTTAAGAATCGGCGAGGAGGCGAAGGCAACGCCTACCCCGGCCGTAACGAGATCCAGCACGGTATTCAGCGGGCCGCATTCGCAGGTTATTTTTGGCTCGAATCCGCCCGCGCGGCAAGCATTCAAGATGAGGGTGTGCATGGAAAGCGCGCGTGGCGGAAAGACAAAGCTTTCCGCTGACAGCTCCGAAAAGGCAAGCCGTTTTCGGTTGGCAAACCGATGCTTATTTGTGACGATTAACGAGAGAACACCGTGGATAAGAGGATCAAAACGGATTTTTTTGTCTTGTTGATTGGTCGAAGGCTGGATCAGGTAAGCTACATCAATTTGCCCCGCTTGCAGCAATGACATTAACTCAGGGCTGCCGGCAACTTCTACAATCCGGATGTGAATGCCCGGATATTTTTTTTGAAATGCGGGCAAATGAGAGATAATTCTTTGTCCACCGGCAGACAAAAGACCGATGGTAAGGTCGCCGCTGCTGAGGTCGCCGCAGCCTTGCATCGCTTGATGCAGAGCATCGAGTTCAGAGAGAACTTTTTCCGCATGAGCGATGAATATTTCCCCGGCAGCGGTGAGCCTTACAAAACGGGTTTTTCGCTCATACAAGGATACGCCGAGTTCCGTTTCCAGCTTCGCAATCTGATGGGAAAGATTCGGCTGCGAAAGATATAGTTCAGCAGCCGCCTTGGAAAAATTCAGATGTTTGGCAACCTTTACGGCGTAACGGAGTTGATGGAGTTCCACTATTGCCTCTTGCCTCCCGCAACTGGATGTCTTTCATTCATAACTTTCAATTATTAATCACATTATAAACAAGCATTTCTCATGTAACAATGCAAAACATAAAATTATATTTGCCAAAATAATATTTTAATATTCGATAGTCGTGTCTCGCCGGGATGCGCATTTGTTCCATGACGGCTGTGTTGCATAAAAAGAAGGAGGAATCGAAGTAATGACTGACAAAAAAACGGCGAAACCACAATCGGAAGAACTGCACGTCTATGCACTGATGTTTTTCTTTGTCGTCGCAGTGGCTGTGCTGACCTGGTTGATTCCGGCCGGACAATTTCAGCGGATCAAGGAAGGAGCCATGACAAAGGTGGTTGCCGGCACATTCAAACTTGTGCCAAGCAATCCGCAAGGAATTTATGACATTTTTGCCGGGGTGGTGAAGGGGTGGGAACAGGCAGCGCCGCTGATCTTTATGGTATTTTTTATCGGAGCGGCAATCCGCATCATGGAAGAGACCGGGATGATCAATGCCGGAATGGCGCGTTTGGTCAGCAAGTTGAAAGGGAAGGAACTGGTGGCTGTCGCACTTGTAACGGTTATCACGTCGATTGGCGGTGCTGTCGGCGTACTGGCGAATCCTGCGGTTGCATTGATGCCGTTGGGGCTTCTTCTGTCACGGTCCCTGGGTTATGATCCTGCAGTTGGTCTGGGGATGATTTACCTCGGTTCCTATGCCGGTTTTAATGTCGCCTGGGCCAGTCCGTCCACCGTCGGTCTGGCGCAAAGCATCGCCGAGCTGCCGTTGTTCTCTGGGTTCTGGGTTCGCGTCCTTTTCCATGCGGTCAACGTCGCTGTGGTCATTGCCTTTTTGTTCCGCTATTGCAAAATGATCAGAAAGGACCCGACAAAAAGCCTGACCTACGGAAGTGCCGCTGAAAAACCTTCCGAAGAAGCTACCCTGACCCTGGAGGAGTTTACCTGGAGGCATAAGGTGTGCACCGTCATCCTGCTTGTCGGATTTGGCACGATCATTTACGGGTCGATGAACTGGAAATGGAGTATCAGCCAGTTTTCCGTTGCCTTCCTGATCATGGGTGTTCTTATCGGTATGATTGGCGGTCTCGGTGTGAACGGCACCAGCAAGGCCTTTGTCAAGGGTTGCACCCAGATGGTCTTCGCGGGTTTTATCATCGGTATGGCCCGCGCGATTTCGGTGGTCATGAGCGATGGCCGAATCATAGATACCGTCGTATATTATATGTCACTGCCGATTGCGGCCACCGGTCCGGTTGTCGGAGCCAACCTGATGTATCTTCTCAATGTTGTGGTCAATTTCATCATACCATCAGGCTCCGGACAGGCGGTCACCGTCATGCCGATCATGGTTCCGCTGGCGGACATTACCGGCATCACTCGCCAGGTGGCAGTACAGGCTTTCCAGTTCGGTGACGGCTTTTGCAACTGCATCGCTCCGACGGCAGGGACGTTGATGGCTTCGCTTGGCATTGCCGGGATTTCGTTCGAGAAATATGCCAAATGGTTTCTCCCTTGTCTGATGGTTCAGTTGGTGCTGGGTGCAGTTGCCATAACCGTTCTTCAGATGATCGGCTGGACCGGTCTATAAGCGTATGTTGGATTTGTCTTTGGGGAGTTGGGGCCTGGCCTTCTTGCCGGTGCTTGTGCTGCTGGCGGGAATTCTATGGCTTAAATGGGAAGCCGGACAGGTTGGTGCCGTGTCCTGGTTTGTGGCCTTGATCATTGCTTATTCATGCTTTGGCGCGGATTGGCGACTATTGGCCTTGGCCAACAGCAAGGGAATGAGCCTGTCCCTGTTTGTTTTGCTGATTATCTGGGGAGCTGTGCTTCTCTACAACGTCGTGGAAAAATCGGGAGCAATCAAGACGATCGGCACGCAAATGGCGACGGTTACCAACGATAAACTGTTGCAATTTCTTTTGCTGGCATGGTGTTTTACCTCTTTGCTGCAGGGGATCGCCGGATTTGGCGTTCCTGTGGCGGTGGTAGCGCCTATCATGGTCGTGATGGGTTTTTCGCCATTGACTGCAGTTGCTGCTTGTCTTATCGGCCATTCGTGGTCGATATCGTTCGGGTCCATGGGCTCGTCCTATTATGCCATCCAGCTGGTCACCAAAATACCCGGCGACCTGATCGGGCCGGTGATGGCCCTAGCTTTTGCCATTCCCATTTTTGTCACCGGGTTTGCAGTCGCGCACATTTATGGCGGAATGCCAGCGGTGCGCAGAGGCGCATCGGCAATTTTGCCAACAGGCGCGGCCATGGCGGCAACGCTCTGGCTCATGAATCTGATCGGCGTTGCGCAATTGGCGTCTCTGATGGCCGCCATCAGCGGTTGCTGTGTAATGATGGCTGTCGTCGTCTTCCGTCGACCACAAAACGGATCTTCCATGGCGAAACCCGATTTATCGGCGAAACCGCGCATGAGCTTTCATCTCGCCTGCTCTCCGTATTACGCGCTGATCCTGATCTCGATCGGCTTGCAGGTGAAATGGGTCAAGTCGTTATTGGCCCCTTTTGCCTGGGGCCTGGACTATCCTGCGGTTCAGACTTCCCTGGGTTATATGGTGAAGGCGGAAGGAATGTATTCAAAGCTCAATTTTTTTTCACATCCAGCCCCCATCCTGTTGGCGGCATCGCTGTTCGGCTACTGGATATATAACCGGCGGGTGGGACCTTTGCCGGGCCTTTTTTCAGCGGCGCTACGAGACACGGTGGCCAAATGCCTGCCAAGTAGCATTGGCATAGCAACCATGGTAATGATGGCGCTGATCATGAATGATACCGGGATGACTTTGCTTCTGGCCCAAGGGGTGGCCAAGGTGTTCGGCGGACTGTTTCCTCTGGTGTCTCCGTTTGTCGGGGTACTCGGCTCCTTTATCACAGGCAGCAACACGAATTCCAACATCATGTTTGGCGCATTACAATTTGAGACCGCCAGCGTGCTCGGGAAAAGTGGTATACTGATGGCGGCGGTTCAGTCGGTTGGCGGTTCGCTGGGGGTTTCGATGGCTCCCAGCACGATTATGATCGGGGCGTCAAATGTAGGAATGAACGGACGCGAAAATGAAATCATGGCGATGACGATTAAGTATTGTATGTTCAATACGACATTAGTTGGACTGATGACGCTTTTGTTAAGCCAATTTTGGCAGTAATCTTGAGGTAAGGAGAGATGTCCGATGACATCATGGGGAAAGCGCAACAGGATGGCATTGCTAAAAAGCTCCTTCGGACTACTTTGGCTTGGTTTTGCATTGGCATACATCGGCGGGACCGGACACTATGAAACCATGGTCGCAATTTCTTTCGCCGCGTTTGGACTAGCTGGAATTTTTACGTTGGTGGCAAAAAAATAAGCGTTGGTAACTTGCTTCGGGAGGTATTAACAATGAATTACGATCCCTTATATCATCCGTATGCTTCGCGCCGTAGTCTGGTTTATGGAACGCGGGGCATGGTGGCTACTTCACAGCCGCTGGCCGCGCAGGCAGGGCTGGATATGTTGAAAAAAGGCGGAAATGCCGTAGACGCGGCGATTGCTACGGCGGCCTGTCTGACGGTAGTGGAGCCTTCTGGGAATGGCATCGGTAGTGATGCGTTTGCCATCGTGCACATGAATGGGCAAATGTATGGACTAAATTCCAGCGGATATTCGCCGCAGGGTATGACCACCGAAGCGCTGAAACAACGAGGGCATGACAAAATTCCGCTGTACGGCATTATTCCCGTTACCGTGCCTGGTGCACCGGCAGCCTGGGTGGAACTATCCCGGAAGTTTGGCAAGTTGCCGTTTGCCCAACTGCTGGAGCCGGCTATCGATTATGCGGAGCGGGGGTTTGCCGTTTCACCGGTGATCAGTAAGCTTTGGAAAGCGGCATTCGCTTTGTACCGGGCCCAGAACGACCCGGCCATGGCGACTTGGTTTGATACGTTTGCTCCTGATGGCAGGCCGGTGGGTGCAGGAGAAATGTGGCGTTCGCCGGGCCATGCAGCCACGCTGCGCTCGATCGCTGAAACAGGGGGTCAGTCTTTCTATAATGGATCCATCGCCGAGCAGATCGAAAGTTTTTCCCGTCAGTACGGCGGATTCATCACAGCAGCAGATATGGCAGCTTTCAGGCCGGAATGGGTACAGCCCCTGAAAGCGGATTACCGTGGCTATGAAGTATGGGAGCTTCCGCCGAACGGACAGGGAATCATCGCGCTGATGGCGCTGAATATTCTGGAAGGCTATGATTTTACGGGCGGCGTAAGCATTCGTAACGTTCACCGTCAGATCGAAGCGATGAAACTGGCTTTTGCCGATGGTCTGGAACACATTACCGACTCGAGGATGATGAAGATTCGTCCGGAAGAACTGCTCTCGGCATCATACGCCGAACAGCGCAGGCTAACCATTGGGGAAACGGCCTGCTCGCCAAAACCTTGGCGGCCGCATGACGGCGGCACTGTCTATCTGGCGACAGCCGATGGCGAAGGAAACATGGTTTCCTTTATCCAGAGCAACTTCCACGGATTTGGTTCGGGCATCGTGGTTCCTGGTACAGGGATCAGTCTGCAGAACAGGGGCGCCACGTTTTCGACCGATTCCAGTCATGTTAATTGTCTGCTGCCCGGAAAACGGACATACCATACGATCATCCCAGGATTCTTGAGCCGCGCCGGCAAGCCGGTCGGTCCATTCGGGATCATGGGCGGCTATATCCAGCCGCAGGCTCATGTGCAGGTGATCATGAACGCTCTCGATTATGAACTGAACCCGCAGGCGGCGTTGGATGCTCCACGGTGGCAGTGGATCGAAGGCAACAAAATAGAGATCGAAGCTTCCTTCCCGGAACCGCTGGCCGAAGCCCTGGTCCGACGGGGGCACCAGGTCGTGCGAAGTGCGGTGGGAAGCACGACTTATGGTCGCGGACAGATCATTTGGCGAAATGACCAGGGGACGCTGACAGGGGCAACGGAACCACGGACGGACGGCAGCGTAGCGGTCTGGTAGGGGTTCTCGCAGATGGGGAAAATGCCGTGCGCCGGTTTGTGTGCCGGTGGGGCGCTCAGAACACCAGGATAAGTGTGCCGATCGTGATGAACAGACCGCCAAGGATGACTTTGGCAGTAGCCGCTTCATTCAAAACAAAAAAGGCCAACGCCATACTGATCACAACGCTGAATTTGTCTACAGGAATGACTTTGGAGGCTTCGCCCATTTGCAGCGCTTTAAAGTAGAACAACCAGGAAAAGCCGGTTGCACATCCTGATAAGATAAGAAAAATCCAGTTTTTACGACTGATCGTTGCAAGGTCCTGGTAAGAACCTGCACCCGCAACAACCGCCCAGGCCATAAACAGAACGACGACCGTCCGAATCGCAGTCGCCAGATTGGAATTGACCCCTTCGATGCCGATTTTTGCCAATATTGATGTCAGCGCAGCAAAAAATGCCGATAATAGTGCATAAACAGCCCACATAAGAATCACCTCCCCGGCTATCAACTTCGCGATTGAACCAATAAATCCTTTGCAGAAATGACTCGGTGAATCCGATTTCCACCGAGTCATTTCTGTTTTGTCAAAGTTAATGGATCGATTGAATTTCAATATTTCCTTGGTGCAGGAATCTGCAGGAATTTGTGGAAAGCAAAAGGTATCCAGTATGGTCAAAGCGGATGA
>CAZOJA010000030.1:8581-16528 GCA_964579955.1 uncultured Veillonellaceae bacterium
AAGCGGATGAACTGTCCAAACAAGAATTGGAGAAACTGCTGCACGAGAGCGAAGCCCGCTTTCAGGAAGTTTTGCAGTATTCGACGGAGGCCGCATATAAACGCAATGTCCAAACCGCAACCTACGAGTATCTCAGTCCGGTTTTCCTGCGAATTTCCGGCTATGCACCGGAAGAGATGATGCGATGGTCCATGGCCGAGCTGGCGGGAATGATCCATCCGGAGGATTATCCCTCGGCTGAACAAATCATGCGGGAGTCCACGAACAGCGAGTCAGGAACAACCTTCCACATGGAGTATCGGTTCAAACACAAAGATGGTCAATATCGCTGGTTTCATGACCAATTCACGGTGTTGCGGGACGAAGCGGGAATGTTGCTGGCACGTGTAGGCAGTGTGCGTGAGGTTGCTGAACAAAAGCGTGTGGAAGCGGCATGCGAGCATCAGCTGCAATTTTCGGAGGAATAACAACAATGATTGACGTCAACGACATGTTGCCCTTTATCCAACGCGCAATCCAGACCCGCAGTTTTTCCGACCAGGAAGGCGAGATGGCGGAACTGTTAAAGGCAGAAATGCTTCGTATCGGCTTTGACGAGGCATCCATTGATTCGACAGGCAATGTCGTAGGTCGTATCGGCAGTGGCGGCAAGATCATCCATTTTGACTCGCACCTGGATACGGTGCAGGTCAATGACCCTGACGAATGGCAGGTCGCGCCGTTTTCCGGCGACATTGTCGACGGCTATGTCTGGGGCCGCGGCAGCGTGGACATGAAGGCGGCGCTCGGCGCCAGCGTCTATGCGGCGGCGCTTGCCAAAGAACGGGGCTACACTGAAGGCAAGACGATCTATGTCACCGGCACGGTCTGCGAGGAATACTGCGATGGGGAAAATCTGAAGCACCTTTATCAGGAATTCTCTCTGCGGCCGGATTATTGCATCATCTGTGAACCGAGCGACAATGCGATCACGCTGGGACACAAAGGCAAGGCGCAGATTCGCATCAAAACGCACGGGGTCTCAGCCCACGGTTCGGCACCGGAAAAAGGCGTCAATGCCGTATACGAAATGGCGGAAATCATCAGTCGCGTCGATGCGCTGAACAAGTCGCTTTATAAAGCCGGTGAAAAGCATGGCACGATCGTGCTGTCCGACATTTCCTGCGTCAGCGCGTCGCTGAATGCGGTGCCCAGCGAATGCGCGATATATCTCGACCGTCGCCTGGTTTTGGCTGAAACGCTGGAACAAGTGAAAAAAGAAATGGCTGGGCTGATTGCCGGCAAAAACGCCAGCTGGGAAATCGGCACGCTGCACCATACGAGCTGGAAAGGCAAGGCGTTGGATTACCAACCGATGCATAACCCCTGGAGCATCGGGCTGGGCCATGAATTGACACAGGCGCTGCGGGCAGCCTATCAAACCGTTTATCAGCGAGAAGCAACCACTTTTGATTTCTGGGATTTCGGCACCAATGCGATCACTCCGGTAGCGATGGGAATTCCCACGATTGGCTTCGGACCGGGCGAATACAAGCTGGCGCACATGAAGGACGAGCGATGCGCGGTGGGCAAGATCAAAGAAGCCTGTGAGGTATACTGCCATTTGATCCAATTGCTTTAGGCAACGAGTTTCTGACACTCGACCAATCGTCATTTGCCCTTTATAATGGTGTTTGGCAAACTGTCATTTTGATCTGTATGGAAAGGCGTTGTCCATGAGAAAAACCATCCTTGCGTGTCTGGCGCTCCTGATCACACTGCTTTCCGCTCCCGTGTTCGCGGCGCCGGCCCCTCTGAATCTTTCGGCAAAATCGGCGATTTTAATGGTGGCGTCGACCGGCGAAGTCCTGTACGAAAAAAATGCCCATACGCAAAAATATCCTGCCAGCACGACCAAAATGATGACGATCATTACCGCGCTGGAAGACGGCAATTTGAACGACATGGTGACGACCAGCGCCAATGCCGCCAATACCGAAGGCTCTTCGATGTATTTGCGGCCGCAGGAACGGCTGCGGCTGCTGGACATGCTGTACGGGGTGGCTTTGGTGTCCGGCAACGATGCAGCGGTCGCCGTTGCCGAACATCTGGACGGCTCTGTGGAACGTTTTGCCAAACGGATGACGGATAAGGCGCAGGCCATCGGCGCCGTGCGGACCAATTTCAGAAATCCGTCAGGCCTGCCGGACTCCCGCCATTATTCCACCGCTTACGACCTGGCCCGCATTGCGGCCTATGGCTACAGGAATCCGCGTTTTGCCGAAATCGTCGGTGCAACGTACAAGAAGATCGTGACCAGCCAAAAACAGGAAACTTATTATAACGAAAACAAATTGCTGAATCTTTATGACGGAGCCAACGGCGTCAAAACCGGTTATACCGATGCCGCCGGCCTGTGCCTTGTTTCGGCGGCCAAACGCGGCAATACCCAGCTGATTGCGGTGGTGCTGGATGCCGATTTCATGTGGCAGGATTCGATGGCGCTGCTCGATTACGGCTTTAACCATCTCGGCGAAAAAACCGTGGTGAAAGCGGGCGAAGTGGTTGATGCCGTTCAGGTCCGGTACGGGCTGTCCGGAGCGGCGCAGGCGGTGGTGCGCGATAACATTATTGTTCCCGTGAGCCGCAGCAGCAAGGATGCGCTTCAGATCGTAGTGGACATTGCCAGGGACATTCATGCGCCGGTCGTTGCCGGCCAAAGCGTCGGCGTGGTCAAAGTGCTGTATCGCAATCAGGAAGTCGCCTCAAGCGAAGTCGTCCTGACCGAATCCATCGGACAGAAGTCTTGGCTTGGCCGGATCCGGGAATACTTTGCCCAGCTGTTCACTGCGGGAAGGGCGTCTGCATGAGCCACAGGCAGTAGAGGCCGAAGCCGGCGATGATCAGGCCGGAGAGCTGGTTGATCCGCTTCAGCTGGTGCTTTTCAACGCGTTGCCGAAAGAAATGGACCGCACCGCTCAGCAGCAGCCACCACAGCATGGAGCCGATAAAGACGCCGGCAATCAGCGCGCCTGCCGCCATGTAGCTGCTGTCGGCGGGTCCTAGCCCCAGCCCGGCGAAAATGGCAGCAAACGACAGAATCGTCATCGGGTTGGTTATCGTTAGTAGCAGGGTGGAGGCGTAGGCGCCCAACAGACCCTGCCCGGTCGCGGCGGCAGCCGTTTCGGCCGGCAGCGACCGAAAGGTCGTAACGCCCAAGTATAAAAGAAATAGCCCGCCGCCAGCTTGCAAGAAGCGCTGGTGATCCAGCAGGAAAGTTGTGACTACAGACAGGCCGAAAGCGGCCATCGCACCATAGATCGCATCGGCGGTCGCGGCGCCAAGGCCCGATACAAAGCCGCTCGCGATTCCGCCGGTTAGCGTGCGCCGGATGCACAGCAGTCCGATCGGTCCGACCGGCGCGGCGATGGAAAACCCTAAAAAGATTCCTTTCAACAAAAACGGCATCGTCTATTCAACTCCCCTGCTAAGCGGCAGTACGGGAGTTTCTTTTATTGTGGACAGGATGACGGTGGTTTTGGTCCTGACGCCGGGAAACGCTTTGAGTTCATTGCTGATCAGTCGCTCGAGGTCGCGGGTGCCGGAACAGCGGACCTTGAGAATGTAATCGACATCGCCGGCGACATGGTGGCATTCCAGGATCTCGGCCAGTTCGCCGATCCTTTTTATGATGGCCGGGCGGGATGCGGGGTTTTCAATCGTGAGCGATATGAGCGCCGCCAATCCGCACCCGATGGCGTCGGGGTCAATTAACGCCGCATATCCCTTGATTACGCCCGATTCTTCCAGTTTTCGCACCCGCTCGGCTGCCGCAGGCGCCGACAAACCGATCAAGGCGCCGAGCTCCGCCCAGGTTGTGCGTGCGTTGGACATGAGTTGGCCAATTATTTTCGAATCGTTAATATTCATTGCTTAATTCATTCCTTTCGAAACTTTAATGTCAATTATATTTTGTAATAAAAATATATGCAAGGGAATCTACAGGCGGATCGTTGACACTTGTTCGGCGGTGCTGTGTGGAAAACTTCATCAGGTACTTGACGGCATAATATAACGATGTTATATTAACGAAAGCAATATAACATCGTTATAAAAGTGAGGTTGTTGCCATGAAAATTCTTGTCCTGAACGGAAGCCCCAAGGGGGATCTCAGCGTTACGATGCAATTCGTCGCGTTCCTGGCAAAAATGAATCCACAGCATAACCTGAAAATAATCAACATTGCCCAACAGATCAGACACATCGAGCATGACGGGCAAAAGTTCGACGAGGTCATGGCGGAGATCGAAGCCGCTGACGGAGTGCTCTGGGCGTTTCCGCTCTATGTCTTTTTGGTTCATTCGCATTACAAACGCTTCATTGAACTGATCTTCGAAAGGAATAAGACGGAGGTGTTCCGTGACAAATACACGGCGGTATTTTCCACGTCGATTCATTTTTTTGACCACACGGCGCACCAATACATGCGGGAAATCTGCGATGACCTGAACATGTGTTTTTGTGATTCCTTCTCGGCCGGTATGCGCGATTTGTTCAAGCCGGTAGAAAGAGAGAACCTGCTGCATTTTTTCAGCGGATTTCTTGCCGCGATACAGAGAAAAGCGCCTTGCGTCAAACTGGTTAACCCGCTGGAAACAAATAATCCGGAGTTCATTCCGGGGGAAGCTGTCGTGACTCCGTTTGTTCATTCGCGAAGCATTGTTATTGTCACCGATGCAGAGGAGACGCAGGTCAACCTGCTTCGCATGATCGACCGGTTTGCCGCCCAGTTTGCCGAACGGCCACAAGTGGTCAATTTGCGCCAGGTAGAAATTAAGGGCGGCTGTCTCGGCTGTATCCGCTGCGGTTATGACAACCATTGCGCCTATACGGGACGAGATGCATTCATCGACATGTTCAACCGGCTAAAAACCGCAGATATTCTGGTTTTTGCCGGAGCTATCCGAGACCGTTATCTGTCGTCGTTGTGGAAGACTTTTTTTGACCGGGCATTTTTCAATACGCACATGCCGAGTTTTGTCGGGAAACAGGTGGCATTCCTGGTGAGCGGACCGCTGCAACAACTGCCGAATCTGCGGCAGATCCTGGTGGCTTATACCGAACATCAGCAGGCAAATCTGGCGGGAATCGTCACGGACGAACAGAATCATGCCGGCGAAACCGACTCCGCGCTGCGGGAACTGGCGCAACGCAGTTTGGACTATGCTGACTGTGGTTATAAAAGACCGAGCAGCTTCTTTGGCGTCGGAGGATTAAAGATATTCCGGGATGAAATCTGGGGGCCGCTTCGTTTCCCGTTTGTCGCCGACCATCAATATTACAAGCAGCATGGAGTGTATGACTTTCCGCAATATGATTACGCTTCGCGGGTCCGCAACTTTTTCCTGGGCTTGCTGGCCAAGATTCCGGCGGTTCGCAAGGAGCTTTATGGACCCAAGATGACCGAATACATGGTTCGCGACTACAAGCGGTTCGTTGAACAGGGGGACCATCATGCAGGATAGGATGGGTCAGGCCGATACGCGCGGCGTGATTCTGACCAAGGCGCGGCAGCTCTTTTTGACGCTCGGCTATCATAAGACCACGATGCGAAACATTGCCGAAACGGCGGGGATTTCGACCGGGCCGCTCTACTTTCATTTTCGTGATAAGGCGGAAGTTTTCTATTATATCTGCAACGAGGCGTTTGAACGCCTGGAAGCGGATTTCGCCTTTGCTTCACATGAGGCAAAGCCCGCTGGTGAGCGGCTGCGCAATATATTTTTGGCGTATAAGGCCTTTTATTACCGCGAGCCGCAGCTGTTTGCGATGATGCATCTGGCGACAGACCCGATGTCCGGCATCGATCTGCCGGCTCCCTTGGCCGAGTCCCTGTTGCACAAAGGGCTGGGGTTGGTCAAAAATATGGAAACGCTGATTCGTGAAGGGATTGCCCGCCAGGAACTCCGACCGGTGGATCCGGCCAAACTGGCTGTTTATCTGTTTTCGGTCGCCGAAGGCATTTTTGTTTCCAATCGCATGGGGATTCTGCAGCAGCAGGATATCGCAGTTGATGAAATGATTGATGCCGCGATCGAATTGATTGAAGTCGGCATGATCGGTGCGGGAGTAAAAACCAGAACCCCCAAGTCGCCATACCCGATGGGAAAAGTGTAGCTCACTGGGGCGTCCTGAAAAGTTCTCTGGCGGGTTTCGGCGAGAGAACTTTTTTGTTGTTATGCTACAAATTTCACAAACAAAGTGGTAGAATGAGACGTTGGCAAAAATAGCCATGGTAGATATCGGAAGGTATCTGCAAAAAATGTGATCGTTTTTTGGAGGGGTATTCATGAAAAGATCGGTACTGTTATCACTAGTGGCCATCTTGTTGATATCCATGCTGGTGGCCGGTTGCGGCGACGAGCCGACGGCGGAGCAAAAGCAGAAAGATATGGACAAAGTTTTTACGCAGTTGGCGGAACAACTTACACGCTTCGCCAAAGCGTCACCTCAGCTGCTTAAGATTTCAAGCGATTTTAAAAACAAGAGCATTGACGCTGCCCAGGCAAGAAAAAACATGATGGCGATGGGCGATGAGTATGGAGATATCGCAGCCAATTTCAAGAAAATTGCTGCCCCACAGTGGTTTTCTTCTGACAACAAGACCAAGTTTGAAGAAATGAAAAAGCAATATGTGGAAGCCAATGAGGCGATGAAGTCGTTTGTGCCGATTTATGTCAAAATAATGATAGATGATAAAGGGACCAAAGACGACCTGGCAAAATTGAAAGAGTATGAAGCCATCAGAAACGACCGTGCCAAGAAAGGGGCCGAGCAATTTTCCCATTTTGAAAAGGGTGGCTGGAAATAAATCTGAGGAGTGAGGCGCCATGATAAAAAAATATCTGCTGTGCCTGTTGCTGACGATTGGTTTGCTGATTTCCGGTGTCGCTTTTGCCAAGCCGGGTGATGCCGACTACAGCGGATTGTTGAAGATTTCGGAAGTGGAAAGCGTTTCCGGCAAAAGCAAACTGAGTCTGAAGTCGCTGGACTCCAAGAAAAGCGGGGAGGCTTACGACCTGCAGTACTCCACCGCCGACGGGCACGCTGTCTTGATGATTCAGGTGTTGCGCGGCAGTGACTATGAGATGTATTACCGGGATTATCGTTGCCAGGACTACCGGGCTATGGAACACGCGTTTTGGGGTCCGAAGAACGCCACGCCGGAAAATCCACCCAGCCAGCTGTGGTTTCGCAAGGGTGATACGCTGATTTTCATCGAGAGCGGCTATGACAAGGCCGGCAAGACGGACCTGACCGCCGCGATGATGGAGCGGATCGCCGCGATTATTGCTTCGCGGTTATAAAATCAAAATAGAAGGAGGGTGTTCAGGAATGAAGTGGACAAAGCAACTGGTGGTCGTGGTGCTGGCATGCGTCGTGGTGATGTCGCTGCAGGGCGTCGTATCAGCCGGAAAACAGGATTTTACGCTGGTGAACAAATCTCCGTTCAAGATCGTCGGCTTTTGGGTAGCGCCGGCGGACAGCGACAACTGGGAGGAGAATATTCTGGAAGGGATGTCGGTTGCCAGCAACGAAAGCATCGACATCACGTTTGACAATTCCAACAATGTCACTTGGTGGAATTTCCGGATCAAGGACAGCAGCGGCAAGATATGGAACTGGGAAAAGAAAAAGTACAATCTGACACAGATTTCGGAACTGACCTATTACTATAACGGGTCGTTGGGCAGTATCCGCTACAAGTAACCAGACATGCAACAGAAAAGCTCTTCGGAAACAATTCCGAAGAGCTTTTTGCTATAACGGGCAAAATGACTATTTTTCCAACGTGACCAGGAACCAACCGCGGATCGTATAATTGTAGTCGCTGGCTGAACCGGAGCCGGCGCCGGCCGAAGTGGCCGCAACATTGACGACTTTCCAGCCCTGGCTTGTTTCTTCACT
>CAZOJA010000031.1:0-16346 GCA_964579955.1 uncultured Veillonellaceae bacterium
GCGCCATCGACGCCGATTTTGCCGATCAGGCTGAGAATGACATCCTTGCCGCAGACCCACTCCGGCAATGCGCCGGTAAGCACCACCTTAATGCTGGAAGGCACTTTGAACCAGGTGTCGCCGGTAGCCATCGCAGCGCCGAGGTCGGTGCCGCCGACGCCTGTTGCAAATGCGCCGATTGCGCCATAAGTACAGGTGTGCGAGTCAGCGCCGATAATCACTTCGCCGGGGCGCACCCAGCCCATTTCCGGCAGCAGCACATGTTCAATCCCCATCCGTCCAGCTTCGACATAGTGCGTGATTTTATGCTTGCGGGCGAACTCACGCAGTGCTTTGGCCTGTTCGGCCGACTTGATGTCTTTGTTGGGGACGAAGTGGTCGGGAATCAGGGCGACTTTGTCGGGATCGAACACCGGCCTGCCGATTTTTTCGAATTCAGGTATCGCCTGCGGGCCGGTGATGTCATTGGCCAGCAGAAAGTCGGTTTTGGCTCGGATCAACTGTCCCGGCTCGACTTTTTCGCACCCGGCGTGAGCTGCGAGGATCTTTTCGGTCATGGTCATTCCCATTGCGTTTATATCCCTCCTGCTACCTGGTTTGCTGAAGGCAGCCCGCAGACCGCCGTCATTTTGTTGATTGCATTGACAAAGGCCCTGGCGCTGGCTTCCACCACGTCGGTGCTGAGGCCGCGTCCGATGAAGACCTGGTTGTCCCGTTCCAGCCATACGGTTGCCTCGCCGAGCGCGTCCTGCCCTGAAGTCACAGCCTTTAGCTGGTAATCTTTTAGCGTCACGGAAAACCCGACCGCAGTTTCAATGGCGTTGAAGATGGCATCCACCGGTCCATCGCCGACAGCCGCCTGTGACAGCGGGGTTTTCAGACCAGCGCTGGAAATTCGGACTGAAGCCATGGCCGGGCCCTGCGTGCCGCTGACGACGTGGTGGCCAATGAGCTGATAATGCTCGGGGCCGGCAACCGGCTTCTGCTCGACCAATGCCTCGATGTCCCGGTCGAATACGGTCTTTTTCTTATCAGCAAGTTCCTTGAACTGGGCGAAAAGTTCGTTGACCTTTTGGGTTGGCAGCTCATGGCCCAAAGCACGCAGCCGGTCTTCAAACGCATGGCGTCCGGAGTGCTTGCCAAGCACCAGCGAGTTGCGGGGAACGCCTACGCTTTCCGGGTTCATGATTTCATAAGTGAGAGAATTATTGAGCACTCCATGCTGATGAATGCCTGACTCATGGGCAAAGGCGTTGTCGCCGATCACCGCCTTGTTAGGCGGCGGATTGAAGCCGGTCAGGTTCTGCACCAACCGTGAGGCGCGATAAATTTGCCGGGTATCCAGGCCGATTTCCACTCCAAAGTGTTCACGACGGGTTGCCAGTGCCATGGCGATTTCTTCGAGCGCCGCGTTGCCGGCCCGTTCGCCGATGCCGTTTATAGTGCACTCGACTTGCCCGGCGCCGGCCATGACGGCAGCAATCGAGTTGGCCGCCGCCATGCCGAGGTCGTCATGGCAATGTACGCTGATGATAGCCTTTTCAATATCAGGTGTGTTTTTGCGCAGATGCGTAATCAAACGGGCAAATTCGTCCGGCATGGCGTAACCGACTGTATCCGGCACGTTGATTACACTGGCGCCTTCACGAATCACCGCGCCAAAGATTTCCGTCAGAAAGGCCCAGTCGCTGCGTGAGGCGTCTTCGGCCGAAAATTCGACGTCCGGTGTGAGGCTGCGGGCGTAACGGACAGCGGCGACAGCCGCCTCCAGCACTTCGGACCTGCTCATTTTCAGTTTGTACTCCAAATGGATGTCGCTGGTGGCGATGAAAGTATGGATTCGCGGACGTTCCGCCTTGCGGACGCCTTCCCAGGCCAGATCGATGTCTTTGCGGTTGGCCCGGGCCAAGCCGGCAATCGCCGGGCCTTTAACTCTGGCCGCCACCGCCTGGACTGCCGCGAGATCGCCGGGAGAAGCTGCGGGGAAGCCGGCTTCGATAACGTCTACTTTGAGACGCGCCAGGGATAGGCCGATTTCAACCTTCTCTTCGATTCCCAGACAGATGCCGGGGCTTTGTTCGCCATCGCGAAGGGTGGTGTCAAAAAATTGGATGCGCCGGTTTCCCATGTTGTTTCCTCCTTTTTCCTGATAGTTTGTTGATACGGTATAAAAAAACCGCCCCTATGGTCAGCACTGACCATAGGGGCGGAAAATCGCGGTACCACCCTACATTATAACTCTTAGCCGGTTAACGCCCGGATACGCCGCATCCTTGTCAGAGGCGGAGCTCGTGGGTGAGTTTTCGTTTGCGGGAAGCACGCCGGTTCACAGCCAGGCCCGGCTCTCTGAAGTGCTTGTAACCGAAACTTTAGTCCCAGTCATTGCTTTCGAAAGATGATGTTTCCTCGCATATGCGAGGATTGTGTATACATTATCGCAGCGAAAAAACGTCATGTCAAGCACGAGTGTATAATTTTGCTTGAGTCTACGATACAATAAAGGCAATAATAAGTATAAATCCAAAAAAACACTTGAAAGATGAAAAAATAAATGGTGATAAAAAGGGCCTGCTGACAGGAATTTGTGCATGGATGGCTAATTATTACAAAAACAAGAATGAGGGTCTTACCGAGTGTCGAGGTTGTTGCGGAGGATGTTGATGCAATGAGCGTATGGCGTCGGATCTGTCATCGGGTTGCAATCTGGTCGGTTTTGCTGGTGTTGTGGGGATCGTCTATTCCAATGGTGCTTGCCGCTCCGCAGACAGTCTATGATTTCCGGTTGGTCCAGGGAACAGCGGCGTTACCAGTCGTCAAGCTATACGCCGATATCATCGGTAGCGGCGATGTTCCGGCCAAGGGATTGCAGAATGAAGATTTTAAAGCGGCGATAGGCGGATCGCCGGCCAAGGTCACCCGCGTGATCCCGTTCGAAGACAGCAAAGAGGGTGTTGGCTTCGTTTTGCTTGTCGATATTTCCAAATCCTTGTCGCCGGCGCAGTTTTCGTTGATGAAAAACACTCTGGCTGCTTTTGTCGATTCGATGGCGGAGGCGGATCGGGTCGCACTGGTTAGCTTTGGTCAAGGGGTCAAAGTAATTCAGGATTTTACCGCCAATCGTGGCAAAATCAAGGAACAAATCGCCGCATTGTCGCCGACGGACGAGGAGACGGCATTTTATAACGGCATCGACAAAGCGATCTCGATTGCCAGAACTGGCGGTACCGAGATTCCCGGTCGCCGGGTTGTCATCACGTTGACAGACGGAGTAAACGACCTGACCGGCGGCGTAAGCAAGGGGGATATTGCAGATCGGTTGAAAGCCGACCCGGTTCCGCTATACCTGATCGGGTTTGTGCCGGGAAAACCCTCTGCCGAAGAGGAAAGCGCCATTGGCGTGATGAAAACCTTTTCCCGAATATCCGGCGGCCGCTATTATGACGGTCGTGGCGGCGACTGGCGCGGCATCTATTTTGCTATATCCCGGTCGATACGCAGTGCATTTGTTATTGAAACACAGGCGCCGGACTTCCGTTCTGACGGGAAAGCCGTGCCGGTTTCGCTGACGCTTGCGGCAGCGAACAAAGTTTGGACGGAAAAACTGGACCTCACAATTCCGGCCGGCGGGCCTTCAACTGCGGGGTCGCCGAAACCCAGCGATCCGAAGCCAACTGGCGACACTGGCAAGGGTAAAGAGCCCGGCGCAGCGGAGATCCCCTGGGGATGGATTGCCGCTGGCCTGCTTGTTGTTCTCTGTGTTGTCGTGTTATTGCTTTACCGACGTCGTCCGGCCCCTGCGGCGACTGGGATAATTGCTCCGTTATCTGGGCCGCAAGCTGTCCAATTGATTCAACAACCCGGAGTATTGGTCCGCTTGACACGAGTTCAAGCCGGTCAACATCCCGAACAGTTCGACATGGAAATTGCCGACAGGGTGATCCTGGGCAGTGATCCCCGCGTCAGTCATCTCGTTTTTGAACAGGATAACGAAATTGCCGCCGCCCACTGCGAAATCCTTTTTGAAAGCGGATTTCTGTATCTGCAGGATATGGAGTCTCCTGGCGGCACTTATTTGAACGGAATCGCCATCATGGAACGCCAAAGGATCGAAGAACAAGACCTCCTGCAATTGGGTCGCACCGAACTGCGAATTACATTTCCGACTTCCTGACCTGGCTTGCTTATCACGCAGCAATATATCCGGTGTTGTTCCTTCAGAAATTGTAATTTAGCGTAACACGGCAGGGAATCAACTAATGATTGGGAAGGTGGTAAAAATGTTGAACCAAAGGCTAGGGGCATTGCAAAGACCGGTGAAAAAAATGATGGCAATCATTCTGACTTTCATGGTTTTGTCGGTCGCTGTCATGATGCCGGTGGTGTCTGCGGCAACCGATGCGGACATCGAAACGATGAAGAACAGTTCGGTCCGGGTGCTGATCACACAGGGAGGCCGCCTGATGGCGAAAGGCAGCGGTTTTGTCATTGATGACGGCAAGCATATCGTGACAAACTATCACGTCATTGAGGCCGTTGAAAAACAGGGAGCGCAGGCTTGGGTTGCGTTAGGCCGCGGGCGTGACTTATTGCGGGCTTTGGAGATTCGCGCCACTTCGCAGGCTAATGACATTGCCGTGCTGTCGGTGGATCAGAAGTTAGCCAAGCCCAGCGTGAAACTGGTGCGCCGGGAAGATATCAAAGCGGCGGAACAGGTCATCGCTGTCGGTTTCCCCGGTACCAGCGACCGAGTTGATGAAGACTGGTTGAATGCGCCGGCCACCCCGACGCCGGGGCAGGTTGTGCAAAAACTGCGCCTGGGCGGTGGAGCCCATATGGTGCAGATTACAGCGGACATCAATCCGGGGAACTCCGGTGGGCCGGTATTCAATAGCCGAGGCCATGTCATCGGGATGTCCACCCTTAAAGGACGCTCTTCTTCTTTGAATTACGCGGTCGACTCCGATGAAATCATGGAGGTAATCAAACGGACCAATGCGGTTGCCGAGCGTGCGCCGGCCGCCGGATCGATTTCCGGCACCAAGGAGCAACCGGTTGCGCCACCGCCTGTTACGGATACGAAACCGACGACGCCGCCGCCACCTCCTCCGCCCGAACCGTTCTATCAAAACCCGATGGTGCTTGGCGGTGGAGCCGTCGTATTGATTTTACTGGGAGTAATTGGCTACATGATGTCGCGGAAAAAGAACCCGCCACCGATGCAGATGCCGATGCAACCCCAGATGCCGCCGCAGCAGATTCCCCAGGCGCCGCCGCCAGCCGCGCCCAAACCGACGGTGGCAGCCGCCGTTAAACGCACAACGATCAGTGGCGTAAGCGGATTTTTTGCCGGCAAGACGATTGAGGTCATGTCTGGCCGTCCGATGTTGATCGGACGCGATCCGCAACAGGCCCAACTGGTGTTCCCGTCGGAAATGAGCGAAATCAGCCGGGTGCATTGCATCGTGACTTATGATGCGGCCAGCCAGTCATTCACAATCGAGGACCGTTCCACCAACGGCACGTTCTTTGTGAACGGCCAGAAAATAAACGGACAGGCGCGGCTGCGTTCCGGCGAACGGTTCTATCTTAGCGATCCGACGCATTTGTTCGAGTTGCGCGCGGATTGACGATGAAGTTCGATACCGCCACCTTGTCCCAAACCGGCGGCCGCCGCAGCAATCAGGATTCGTTCGGGTTCGAGGCGAATCAGGCGGCGGGTTGCTGGGTTGTTGCGGATGGACTGGGCGGCCATGCGGGAGGAGAAACTGCCTCCCGCATGGCAGTTGACGAGGTTTTGGCGGCTTTTCGCCAGAAACCGAACGTTTCCCCATCCTTTATAGAAAACTGCTTACAAACCGCACATCAGGCGATTCAACTCAAGGCCGCCGCTGCTTATGAATTGGCGTCCATGCGAACCACTCTGGTTGTCTTGACCTGTACAGGCAACTCGGCTGTTTGGGGGCATGTTGGGGATTCGCGGCTATATTGGTTCCGCCGCGGCAAGATTGTCCATCAAACCAAGGATCACAGCGTGCCGCAAATGTTGGTCGATGCCGGTAAACTTGACCCCCTGAAACTAAGGGGACACGAGGATCAAAACCGACTGACCCGTGCACTGGGACAAACCGGTTCTCTCAAAACATCGGTGTTGTCGGAACCGATCGATTTACAGCCAGGCGATGCGGCATTATTGTGTAGCGACGGAATCTGGACCTATGTTTTGGAACTGGAATTGGAAGCAGATTGGGAGAAAGCCGCTTCAGCGGCCGAATATCTGGCGCTGCTGGAACGGCGGGTGTTGGAGCGGGCCGAATCCGAACATGACAATTACACCGCCATTGCGGTCCGGTTCTAGGGAGTATAAGTAGATGACAACGACTGAAAAAAAACCGCCGGAGGTTACTCCCGGCAACGCCCAACATTTGGGGGCCCGTAGTGAGCAACAGGATTCCTTCGGGTTTTCGGCTCTTGATGATGCGGATTTTTTATCACATGCCGGCGTTTTGGCGATTGTCGCTGATGGAATGGGCGGAATGGCGATGGGTAAGGAAGCTAGCGCAAGTGCTGTTCAGACCTTTCTAGCTACCTACGCGGTCAAAGAGAAGGATGAAAAAATCGCCGCAGCCATGATTCGAGCTCTTCATGCGGCAAACCGGGCAGTAAACCGCAAAGCGGCGGAAGCCGGAGTAGAGGGTGAAGCCGGTACCACACTGGTTGCGGCGGTGATTCATGACGGCTCGCTTTATCGCATCGGCGCAGGGGACAGCCGCATCTATCTGTTCAGGGACGGTACTCTGCGCCAACTGACTACCGATTACAACTACGGACGGGTGCTTGACCGCATGGCTGAGAATGGCGAAATGAGCCGCAGTGAAGCTGCCGACCATCCTTCCCGAGCGGCCTTGACCAGTTATCTGGGAAAGGCCGAGATTGACGAGTACGATTCACCAACAGACAAACCGCTGGCGTTGCAGCCCGGCGACAAGATTTTGCTGGCGAGCGACGGATTGTTCGGTTTTCTGGCCGAGGCGGAAATCGCACTGTTAATGGCGCAGCCTCCGCAGCATGCAGCAGAAAGCCTGGTGGAAGCAACCCTGAAACTGCGGCATCCCTATCAGGACAATGTTACGGTTGCCATTCTTGGCTATCAGCTGCCGCCGCCGCCTCCACTGGCAGAAACCCAACTGCGTAAGGCCGCGCTGGATAAAACGGAGGTCGAGCAATCAGTCAAGAAGCCGCTCAGAAAAAACACGACCACCGGCGCAGCACTAAAAATCGGGCTGTTTTTGGTGGTATTGGCACTAGCGGCTTTCTGGGGTGGGCGCTACTATTTTGAAAACAACGTGCGGGAGCCGGCGGTGGAAAATCTGACCGACAAGGCTGAGCCGAAGCCTTTGGAGAAGCCTTTGGAAAAACCTGCGGATAAACCTGCGGATAAACCTGCGAATAAAAAGAACATGTGATTGACACCCGGATTTGCCGGAGATGTTTACAAGAAAGGGGAATAAAACCATGGCGCTGATTCGTTGCCAACAAGGCCATTTCTATGACCCGTCCCGACATAATGTCTGTCCTTACTGCGGGAGTATGCCTGCCGGGGGAATTGGCGCGACGGAAGCACAACCGCCGATGGCTCCCCCGCCAATGGCTGGCGGACCGTCACCGGTTGGCGCAACCAGACCGCTACGTGATACTCCACCGCCCGTCGTAGGACCGACAGTACCCCTGCGTCCCGCCGGGCCGCCGCCGGTTGGCGCCAAAAAGGGAGCGGAAGAAGGCAGAACGGTTGCTGTCGATATGAAGAAGGTCGGCATAGACCCGGTTGTCGGTTGGCTGATCTGTGTAAAGGGGCCGTCACGCGGCCGGGATTATCGGATTCGCAGTGGACGAAACGGAATCGGACGCTCCGAAGCGATGGATGTACAAATTGCCGGCGATGATACGGTTTCCCGTGAAAATCATGCCTTTCTCGTTTACGAGCCGCGTAAACGCACATTTAGCATCCGGCCTGGCGATGGACGCGGTCTTGTGTATCTGAATGGCGATGAAGTGGTCCAGGCCTCGGACATTAAATCTTATGACATTATTGAACTGGGAGAGACCCAATTGATGTTTGTCGCTTTGTGTGGCGATAAATTCAACTGGGAGCAAGGCAAGGAAGAAACGAGCGATAAATAGGCTTTGGCCGCTGAACCGCAGAGGGAGTGTAGATGATGAACGCATGGGAGACGCTTTGCCCCGGTTGTTTTGCCGAAAAAGGAGCAGTGGCGGTTTGCCCCTATTGCGGTTACGATGAATCCGAACGCCGGACGCCTTTGGTACTGCCGCATCGAACTGTTCTGAACGGGCAGTTCGTTGTGGGAAAAGTATTGGGAAAGCCTGGCGGCTTTGGCATCACCTATTTGGGGTGGGACATCAACCTGGCAACTCTGGTGGCCGTCAAGGAATATCTGCCGAGAGACTACGCCGGCCGGGATTCCGATCACGCCACGGTCATGGCGCATTCACGGGAAGATGCAAGTCTGTTCCGCTTTGGCCTGGAGCAATTCTTGCAAGAGGCCCGCACGCTTGCCCGATTTGATCATCCGAATGTGGTCCGCGTTCGCAGCTTTTTTGAACAGAACGGCACAGCTTATCTGGTGATGGATTATCTGCAGGGCGTCAACTTATCCGAGTATCTGGCTTCTATGGGCGGTCGCCTGAACGAACAACAGGCCGGTGAAATCATGCTGCCGATTTTGGCGGGATTGCAGGAAGTTCATGCCAAAGGGTTTCTACACCGTGATATAAAGCCCCAAAATATCTATGTCACTTCAACCGGCCGGCCGATCCTGCTTGATTTCGGAGCGGCCCGCCAGGCGATGGGGGAGCGAAGCCGCAGTCTTTCCGTGGTTCTCACCCCTGGATTTTCTCCCTATGAACAATACCACAGGCGTGGCGAGCAGGGGCCTTGGACCGACATCTATGCGCTTGCGGCCACTTACTATTATCTGCTCACCGGACATGCACCGCCGGATGCGCCGGAACGGGTGGCCGGCGATGAACTGGTCCCGCTGCGGCAATTGGCGCCGTCGGTTTCAGCCGGGTTAGAGGCGGCCATCATGCAATCGCTGTCGCTGGAGGCGGCTGAACGGCCGCAGGATGTATTTATTTTTCGTGACATGCTTAGCGGGCGGGTGGCTTCAGTCACCGCCAGTGCGCCGGTTCCTGCCGCTGCCGTTGCGGTTCCGCCGCCTTTGCCTGTTCAGGCGGGACCTCCCGCTCCCGTTCAAGTGCCGCCAATGGTGGCAGCGCGTCAACCTGAACCCAAACCGGCGCCGCCACCCGTAGTCTCACCGCCGCAGCACTACACGCCGCAAGGGCCAGCATATCCGCCGCATTTTCAGCAAACCCCGCCAGTGGCAAAGAAATCATCCGCCGGTACTTGGTTGGCGGTGGCAGGTGTTTTACTGATTGTGGCCGCCGCGGGATGGTACTTTTTGAGCGGTGCGGAAGAGCCGGCCAAGCAAACTGCGCCGGTCGCCAGCCCACCGGCCAAGTCGGCGCCCAGCGATGCGCAGACGATTAAACCGACCGATAAACAGCCTTTTGAGCCGCTGCCGCCGCAAAAGCCTGTGGAAGCAAACAAACCGCCGTCCACTACCAGCCCTGCGCCGACGAACCCCAGCACTCCGGTCGAGCAGGCCAAACCACCGGCTGAAGTGACTCCGCCACCGGCGGAACCGCCGACGCAACCACGACAACAACCGGCAGTGCGACCGCAACCGCCGGCGAATAAACCGACGACTCCCACGCCGCCCAAGCGGGAGCAAGGTTCTCTATGGTAGCTGAAACATGATCGATGAACAAGCAAAAATGAAAGGAGTGACATGCCATGATTCGTAAGTTGAGGCGAAGTCAGCGGTTATTTGCTTATGTTATACTGGCAGCGGTACTCGGGATAACCGGCAGCGTTTCGGCAGCCGCGAGCGGCGTTGTTTGGCTGGGAGCGTCGGGAAGCGCCTGGGGTCCGTTCATGCAGACCCTGTTGCATCAGGATTATCGATTACAGATGTCGAACGGCACCCCTTACTGGAATGCGTTGATGCTGCCGGTGGCGGCTTCAGGAGTTTCGCAAGGCATGACTTCGTATATGGGAATGCCGGCCTTTGGCTTCTGTCCGGAAGCTGGGCAGTGCTACATGGTTTTAGTGCAACGACCGTTGCCGTACAGCTCGATGGCCGCCTGCCCGGCGCCTTCATCGCCTGTGGCGCCAGGATCGGTCGCGCCCAATCAACAGGGACGACCGACGTCCCTTTGGTAAGAAAAGCGGGATAAGGAAGGATGGTTGACATGAAGAAAAGAATTGCTTTGTTTTTAGGAATTTTGATGGTGGTGATGGCTAGTATAGCCCCGCTATCGGTTCTGGCAGCGCCTGCCGCTTCAAGTATGCCGGCGGGGTCTGCTACCGGCGGCTTGCGTTATACCGTGTCCGTATCCAAGTTTGAGAATCGCGCCGGTTACCGTGGCCAATGGGACATTGGCGATGGCTGGGGCATCATTATGACGGATATTCTCAATCAGACAGGTAAATTTATCGTTCTGGCGGAAACGGACATGCGCAAGGAAGCGATGGCCGAGCAGGATCTGGCCGCATCTGGACGCACGGCCCAAGGAGCGATCACTCCCGGCGTTGGCAACATGACACCGGCCCAGATATTGGTCAAAGGCGCGATTACGCATGTGCAGAATAACACCAGCGGCGGTGGTGGCGGCGTGTCTTTCGGCGGGGTCATGTTAGGCGGCGCGAGCGCCAACTCGCAGGTCAATGTGACTATGTATATGGTTCACACCTCAACCGGCCAGATTTTGGCTTCCAAAAGCGTGGTCGGCAAGTCGAACAAATCCGGCGGTTTCATCGGTTATTCGGGTAGCGGCTGGGGAGCCGGCGCGGGTGGTTTCAAAAGCGACAATGTGGGAAAAGCCGTTGAAAACGCGGTGCAGCAAGGTGTGCAATGGATGATCGAACAACTGCCCAAGATCACTTGGCGCGGCAATGTAGTCTTGGTTAAAGATGGCAATGTTTACATCAACCGCGGCACCCGTGAAGGGGTGACCGAGGGCATGGAGTTCGTCGTTGGCACGGCGGAGGCATTACGGGATCCGAGCACCGGAGAAGTTTTGGACGTTAGTTTTTCCACGTTGGCTAATATCAAGGTAGACACTGTAAAGGAAAAAATTGCGATTGCTTCGGTAACTAATGGCAATATCGAACAGATCACCAAGGGCATGTTTGTCCAAATTCCTTGATCGGATGGACAATGACAAATCCCCCGGATGCCATTAGGCGTCCGGGGGATTTCTGTTACCATATTACCAGTAGAAGGAACCATCACGATAGGTTGCGATAACGGCCCGGTTGTCCTTTTTCAGAATGACGCGGTACTGGCCGTTGGGACTGTAGGGGACATCTTCCCGGTATTCCCCGACATATTCCGCGATCACCGCGCCACTGTTCATTAAGGCCTGAACCCCGTTGCCGTGGCGCTTGTCGTTTTTCCATTCGCCATTGTAATAGCTGCCGCTAGTCCAGCGCATCGTTCCCTTCCCATTGCGTAAATCATCTGCGAAACTACCCTGGTAGACGTTGCCGTTGGCAAAAGTGAACGTTCCCTGACCGCTTTTAACCCCGCGCAAAAAGCTGCCGACATATTTATCGCCCCGGCTGGTCATGAGGGTTCCTTCCCCTTCGGCCAGGTCATCCTTAAAGGGTCCGGTATATTTGGTTCCGTTCTTCAGGGTGAGCGTACCATTGCCGTTCTTTTTGTCATCGGTCCAGGATCCGCTGTATTGACGACCGTCTGCATAATTCTGTGTGCCTGTCCCATGGCGGTTGCCGTCCTTAAAGCTTCCTTCGTAACGTGAACCGTCAGCCAAGGTCAGTTTGCCGCTGCCGTCGAAGCGGTCGTTCTTCCATTGCCCCTCATACACATCGCCTTTACTGGTGCGAAACACACCGGTTCCTTGCCGCTGGCCGGATACAAAATCGCCAACATATACAGAGCCGTTGGCGTAGGTGAGTTTTCCCTTACCGGACGGCTGGCCCCAGCTGACATTGCCTTCGTAGGTTCCGTTGTTATGAGTGATGGTCTGATGTCCGTTCATGCTGCTATACGAGACAGCGATTCCACCGACAATCAGCACGACTACGGCGGCAACGCCAATGAGGAGCTTGCGGCCTTTGCCGCCGGACTGCGCTGGAGCTGGCGTGTAGACAGGCGGCGGGGGCGAATAGGGTTGCTGCGGTTGCGGTCCGGGAGGAGGCCAGCCGGAATTGGCCGCCGGTGGTGGTGGCGGTGGTGGAGTCCACGCAGGGGCTGCGGCTGGATTGGTCGGATAAACCGGTTGTTGGCTATAAGGAGAGGGCGGATTCGGCGGCGATGTGTAAGAAGGCGGTGCTGGTGGCGGCTGATTGGGCAGGGAGGGGGGCAAAGAACTGGTATTGGCAGATTTGCCGGACAAGGCGGCCTGAAAGGTCGCAACATCTTGCGGTCTGCTCGCTGGATCGATCGCTAAGGCTTGCGTGACAGCCGCGTTGAAATGCGGCGACAGGCCAGGAACAATTTGAGCTGGGGGAATCAATGCATCCTGGGCGACCCGTTCGGCTGCTTCTGGCGGGACAGATCCGGTCACCAGGTGGTACAAGGTAGCTGCGCAGGCATAAATATCGGTCCAGGCGCCCTGCTTTCCATGCCGGTGGTATTGCTCCCATGGGGCATAACCGGGGGTCAGGATTGTCGTCATCCCTCGGTTGAGGCCACTCATCGCTTGTCGGGCAGTACCAAAATCAAGCAATATCGGTCGCCCGTTGGTTGTGATATAGATGTTCTGAGGTTTTATATCCCGGTGGAGGAAACCTTTGGCGTGTACTTCGCGCAACCCATCCAGGATTGGCAACATGGTATCAAGAGCCATTTTTTCCGGCATCCTGCCGCCGACTGTCGTCAAATGGTCGTGCAAGCTGTTGCCTTGCAAATAGTCCATCACCAGATATGCGGTGCCGTTTTCTTGAAAGAATGTGCGCACCCGCACTACGTTCGGATGGTCGAATTGGGCTAAAGTGCGTGCTTCCAGCAAGAATTGCTCCAAGCCGTAGCGAAAGTGTTCGGCATCGGCAGATGTGTGAGCGCTGACTGTCAGGCGGTCAAAATGGCGACCTGCGACCTCGCGAGGCAGGTATTCCTTGATTGCGACAAAGGTTGCCAACTGGCTGTCCCAGCCTAAATAGGTGATGCCAAAACCGCCGGGTTTGCCGAGGATTTTACCCACCAGATACTGCCCGTTCATCAGCGGCGTGCCGGGTGGCAACAACAAAGGGCTCTGTGGAGCGGCTTCGTCGAAGCCGCAGGAGGAACAAGTCCCGTTGGCAAAGGTTTCTTGGAAACAAGCCGGACAAATCATAAAAATGACTCCCTTCGCGGAAAGTTGGGTGTCCTCAAGACTTAACATGCATTCAGATTCGTATAATAAGTATTTGCCGTGGCAACGAAAAATCCTGCAGCGCTCTTGTACTCAGCAATCATTTTGTTCAGCGCAGGGGAAGTCGCCTGGTGCGGCGAATTCTAACCAGCAGAAATCGAAATCGAGGTGCCGGGATGGAAAAGGCGAGGCGAATATTGACGGCGCTTCGGCAAGCCGGACATGAAGCCTTCGTAGTCGGCGGCGCGGTGCGCGATCATTTGCTCGGAGTCGTGCCGCAGGATATCGATATTGCAACTTCCGCCCATACGGGACAGATAATTGCGACAGCGCAGAACATGGGCTGGCGCACTGTGGAAACCGGGGTTTTCTTTGGTGTGGTCGTAGTGGTTGTAGAAGGCGATCCCTATGATGTGGCTACCTTCAGGACGGAAACCTATGGCGCGGACAGCCATCGACCGGAAAAGGTTTCGTTTGCCGTTTCGCTGAAGGACGATCTTTCGCGGCGCGATTTCAGCATCAATGCGATGGCAATGGATGAAACCGGACGCATTATCGATTATTTTGATGGTCAGAGTGATTTGCGGCATGGAGTGATTCGCACGGTTGGCGATCCGATTCTCCGGTTCCAGGAAGATTCGTTGCGGATGTTTCGGGCGGCGCGGTTTGCTGCAACCTTCGACTTTTCTATCGATCCGGCGACCTTGGCGGCAATCCCGCCCAATCTGTATCGGGTTCGCGGTTTGTCGGTAGAGAGGGTCCGCAGCGAAATCGACAAGACGTTGCTGGGGCGGTTTGCCCCTAGAGGATTAAGGGTTTTGATGGAACAAGGCCTGTTCAATGAAACTTGCCGGGTGCGCGACGATTCTCGGCAGGCCAGCATTCCTATTTTGCCGGAGTTGGCGCATCTTTGCGGACTGTCACAAAATGAACGGTTTCATCGTCTGGATGTCTGGGAACATACTTTGGCCATGGTGGCAGAAATCCGACCACATCCTATTTTGCGTTGGGCAGCGCTATTGCATGACATTGCGAAAGGCTTGCCCGACGTCCGCTGTTACAATAGTCATGGCGAAGTGATCGAACATCGTCATGAAGTCACGGGAGCGCATATTGCGATGGAGATTGCCGCAAGACTTAGGTTTCCGGCTTATTGGCGACGTAGCGTGCCTTGGCTGGTTCGACACCATCTGCGTTTGCCGCCTGCCGAAAAAGAGGCATGCATCCGTTGGTTGCGCAGACGGGCTCGCGATTTCAAGCGATCGGTCGATATGCAGGAAGCCATGGAAGCGCTCCTGGAAATCCATCGAGCCGACCGATTGGCCGGACATCGTGACCCAGGCATCGCCGGGTGGGAAAAGATTGCCGACCTGTTGCGGCAAATCTTGGCCTCGGTTCCCTTTTATCCGGAACAATTGGCAGTGACTGGCGAAACGATTGCCAAACAGTTGGGGAAAGGTCGGCTGGTGGGTGAATTTCAACGTACTTTGTTGGCAAGAATACAGACAGGGGAGTTGCTCAACACCCTTGAAGACCAGATGGAAGCATTGGACAAACGAAGTACAAGACGCCAACAAAAGAATCATGTATACAATTAGTATAATTATTGACGGCGTTTTGGGTAATGTTGTATAGTTTTGTCAAGGGTAATTGACAGAGAGTCAAAGGCGACTCTTCCGTCTAAGGTAGCGGAGGAGTCTGTTTTTTTACCCGAATATCGGTAAAGATGAAAGGAGGCCCCTGTGATGATGGATCACCTGAAACCGGAAGAAATCGTAAAAATGCCGTTACACATGCAAATTCTTTACTATTATGAAAAGTGGGGGGTGATCGCACAAGGCGTCGAATTATCAGAGAAGGCTGGTTGAGAGTGTGTTAGGCTATTATTGCATTGTTTATTGCTAGGAGACGGTCGTGGCGGCCGTCTTTTTTTATTTTGAAAAAATCTTGCAAGAACTGGGTGAACCGGCTATGATAAAAAAGTGAAATTTTCCGTCAGATTCGCATAATGCTTGACTGCCGTAAAGGTGAGGTGTTGGATGCTAAGCCGGCGAAGTTTTCTGCAAAAATGTGTGTTGTCGACAATGGCCGTTGGTTCGTCGGACACTTCCGTTTTATATTCCCGCACGCGGGCGGCCGAATCAACGGATATTCCCGTACTGCTGTATCATCGGGTCGGAGATACGCAAGGACATATGACCGTGTCTGCGCAGCGGTTTGCAGCGGACTTGGCCAATCTTAAAGAGATGGGTTTTACAACAATTTCTTTGGAGTTGTTCCGCCGATATCTTGCGGATCCGGAAACCCCTTTGCCTGAAAGTCCGCTGCTAATCTCATTTGATGACGGCTATCTGGACAATTTTATGAATGCATATCGGTTGCTGCGAGAATACGGCATGACGGCCGCGTTTTTTATCATCACCGGGATGGTAGGCGAAGAAGATCGACTGGCAGCTGGACACATCCGGGAAATGGCTGCCAACGGGATGTCGATCGGTTCTCATACCGTTTCACACCGTGAATTGGGCGAAATGGATGCCGACGAGGCAGCCAACGAGCTTTCATTATCCCGGCTATATCTGGAAGGATTGCTGCAGCGGCCGGTCAATTTTATCGCCTATCCCAAAGGCAGCTATAATGAGTTTACAGCCAGAATCGCGAATGAAGCGGCGTACAATGGCGGATTCTCGGTGGAGTACGGGACTTGCTCCCCTACCAGCAATCCTTATGTGCTCAGACGGATTCCCGTCTTTAGTTTTGACCGGGAGATCAAGCAGACGATGCTTAAACGGGGTTGGGGTTAACAAATCAGTGTTTGACAAAGGCGAATGCCGCCTGTTATAATACTTTCGTGCCGGACACGGAGGGGTGTCCGAGTGGTTTATGGA
>CAZOJA010000032.1:0-15851 GCA_964579955.1 uncultured Veillonellaceae bacterium
TGAAAAACGAATCCAGGAAAGCCTGAATAATCGATTCACTGGCAAAAAACAGCTCAGTCGGGATCTTCTTGGTGGAACTGCCTGCGCCACATACATCGCGAACAAATGAGGCAAACCGGCTGCCGACCCTGCATACCAGGTCGCCGGTCTGATTGGTGCGGTCAAATCGCAGTTCGGCCGTAAACATCGGGTTGATCTTACGCAAAATCGCCGTGACATAGCTCTCGGCCCGCTTGTCGCATTGCTGACCCGTCAGTTCTGTTTCACCGGAAGTGCCGCCGGCAACATAACAGCCAAAGAAACGAGCCAGATTCTCATCCAGTTCGATGGCATCCAGTGAAAATCGTCGCGATGGCGGATAACGACGCAGATCATACATGTGCCGTCTTGGCTCGACATCCCAGCGCGCCGGAGCCAACCCGACCGCCAGAGTTTCGGGTTGCGCGGTAACAACTTCGCCGGTTTCATTAAGAGTCATCATCGAATGATTGTCAGTTACCGAGACGGATTGGCCGCTCTTCAGTTTGACTTGCAGTACACGGTTGAAGTTATAGTGTTTCAACGAGTCGGTGATTTCTTTGAGTTCGGTCCGTCCCGTCCGATAATTCAGACTGAGCGCCGCGTAACGGCCCGGTTCGAACTTCAGGTGAAAATCCCCCATCGAGACGGTTTCCAACTTTTCTGCCAAACGATCATACACCCAGATCCGCTCATCGGCAGGCAGCGAATGCATAGAATTCAGATTATAAATCAAAGCTTCCATGGCCTGAAAAACTTCTTCTTCATCCACGCCCTTCATGAACGGCGCCATGTCCCGATCAAAATAGGCAAAACTCTGGCCGCCATACATGTCGTTCTGTGAAGATTGCAGGATGATCGCAGCCAGTGCCGTGGCCGAACCAGGACGCTTTGGCGGGCGGATGTAACCGTGTCCGTTATTGAAACCTTCACGCAAGAGACGCCCCAGCGGGATTTGGACACAATTGAGCGTTTTGCCGTAGAAATCGAGGTCATGGATATGAATATCGCCGCGCAAATGCGCCTGCGACATATGTTCAGGAATCAAGCGGGTCAAATAATAGGCTTTGCTTGCCGCACTGGCGATTTGCAGCATCTTTGCCGACGGAGAATTAGAGACGTTGGCATTGTCACGGCTGGTTTCCACCAGAATGTCCTGCACGGCGTCCATCAATTCGGACTTGCCGTCGCGGATCCTGCTGCGTTTCGAACGATACAGGATATAGGCCTTGGCTGTTTTGGCATGCCCTCGCTCGATCAGGACCTTTTCCACCATGTCCTGAACCTCTTCGACCCCGCAAATCTGTCCGTTATATTTTTGCTTCAGCAACCGGAGGACATCCAGGGTCAACTCCATCGCCATTTCCCGATCCGAACCGCCAACCGATTGGGCCGCCTTGTAGATGGCTTCGGTAATTTTGTTCGGGTCGAATGACACTTCCCGACCGTCCCGTTTGCGAATCCTTGTCAACATAACTTAAACCCCATCCCCCTGCTTGATTGCTTCAGTCATTATTTTGCCCTCGACGTTGCCTTTCAGTGCTTCAAGCTCCTGCATAAAATTGTCGATATCGGTGAATTCGCGATACACCGATGCGAATCGGACATAAGCGACATGGTCGAGATTTTTCAAATGTTTCATCAATACCTCGCCAATCACCCGCGATGGAATCTCTCGTTCCATCGAATTTCGCAGCTCCTTTTCCACTTTGTCTGCTGTGTCTTCCAGCATCTGCAGCGAGATCGGACGTTTCTCGCAGGCTTTCATCAACCCGTTCAGAATTTTTGAGCGGTCGAACGCCATGCGTCGGCCGTCTTTCTTGACCACCCGCAGCGGTAGATCCTCCACCATTTCATAGGTGGTAAAGCGTTTGCCACATTGCAGGCATTCGCGCCTACGCCGAATCGAGTTACCTTCCTCTGCTGCACGGGAATCAATCACCTTGCTGTCATGGAATTCACAGAACGGACATCTCAAGCGGCATCGCTCCTTGCTCATCCATATGTAGTATACCACTTACTATAAATACGCAACATATTGTATAATTCCTGCCGGTTTTACACGTTTTCAAAATTATTTTTTCTGATGGCAAACGGCAAATGAATAAAAAAATAGGTCCGGGATGTTCCCGAACCTAGAGAATGCCGAGAAATTTTAAGCGGGTCTCATTTTGTGTTCCAGACGCTTGCGCTCGTCTCGCTCTTTCCAGGCCAACCAGACCGGACTGGCGATGAAGACCGTGGAGTAAGTACCCGCGATGAAACCGATCAGCAGGGCCATGGAAAAGGTCTTGGTCGTTTCGCCGCCAAGGAAGTACAGGGCGGCAGTTGCAAACAATACGGTCAGAGAGGTGAAAATGGTGCGTGACATTGTTTGCCAAATGCTCTTGTCAACCAATTCCGGCAATGTTTCCCCCTTCTTCATCGTCTTCAAGTTTTCGCGGATCCTATCAAAGATAACGATGGTATCATTGATCGAGTAGCCGATGATAGTCAGAAGTGCTGCTACAAACGAAGAATCCATTTCCAACCTGAGGATGGAGAAAATCCCGACAACGATCAACACGTCGTGAACCAACGCCAAGATTCCCGCCACACCGAATTTGAATTCAAAACGATACGACACGTAGAGAATCATTGCCAGCCAGGACAACAGCAATGCGATGATCGAATCGCGCGCCAGCTCCGAACCGATTGTGGCGCCGACCTTTTCGATTCTCATGATATCGAATTTACCAAGTTTTGCGGTAAAATCATCCAGAACCATTTTACGTTCCGCTTCGTTCAGCACACGGGTTCGGATCAACACGTTAGGCGCCGCGTCGGTCCTTTCCGTGCCGGCCAACTGAATGACGCTGTTTTCCAAGTTATGAGCGGTCAACACTTCGCGGACCTGGACCACGGTAACCGATTTGTTGAACTTCAAGTCAAGCAGCGTTCCGCCGGTGAAATCGATTCCCAGATTAAATCCCTGGATCGCGGCCGAAACGAGCCCAGCGCCGATAACCAGTAATGAAAGGGACATAAACAAGTATTTCTTGGCAACTATCGAGAACCTCATATCATCACACCCCCTATGCTCCGTAGACTTTGCCGCTCTTGAACAAACCGGCGCTCATCAGCATCTTCAGCAAGAACTTGGTGACGGTGATTGCCGTGAACATGCTGAGAACCACGCCTAAAGTCAAGGTGACCGCAAAACCTTTGATCGGACCGGTGCCTAGAAAGAACAGAATTACAGAAGCAAACAACGTCGTCACGTTGGAATCGAAAATCGTGATGAAGGCGCGTGTGAAGCCCGCATCCATCGAAGCCCGCAGTGTCTTGCCCATACGATGTTCTTCCTTGAATCGTTCAAAAATGAGCACGTTGGCATCAACGGCCATGCCCATGCCGAGGATGATGCCGGCGATGCCCGGCAATGTCAGCGTTGCATTCAGCATCTTCATGCAGAACAGCAGCAAAACAACATACAACAATAAAGTGACGTCAACCACAAATCCAGCCAAGCGATATCGCATGATCATGAATGAAGCAATGGCTATAAGGCCGACCATAAATGCAACTTTGCTTTTTTCCTTACTGTCATCCCCGAGGCTGGGGCCGACGGTTCGGGTTTCGAGAATGTCGATTTTCACCGGCAACGAACCGGAACGAAGCAGGATCGCAATCCGTTCAGCCTCTTCAATCGTACGGTTGCCGGTAATGACGGCTTTGCCTCCCAAAATCGGCTCATTGACCACCGGATTGGTCAATACTTGGTTATCCAGCAGGATGGCGATATGCTTGCCGACGTTTTTGCTTGTCAGTTCAGCGAAAATCTTACCGCCCTGTTCGGAGAATTCAAGCGCGACCAGATTCTGCTTTGCCTGGTCTATCTGCGCCTTGGCATCTTTCAGGTCTTTGCCGGTCAGGTGGGTTTTTCCGCTCTCGTCCTTGAACTCGAGCAAAGCCGTCTTGCCGATCATCTCGATCGCTTTCTCCGGATCCTTGACACCAGGCAGCTCGACAATGATCCGCCGTTCTCCCTGCCGTTGGACGATCGGTTCGGTCAGGCCCAGTTCATTGATTCGCTTATCGATAATCTTAATGACCCGTTTGACCGCATCTTCGTCGACTTT
The DNA here is from genome assembly GCA_964579955.1 of uncultured Veillonellaceae bacterium. GTDB lineage: Bacteria > Bacillota > Negativicutes > UBA1444 > UBA1444 > UBA1444. The sequence continues at coordinate 4,140 of CAZOJA010000032.1, forward strand.
TGCGTCCGGGGTGTCCACCGCCTCCATGACTACGTGCGTACCGCCCTGCAAATCAAGCCCTTGCTTGATTGAAAGCGCCAGCGGGGTTATAAAATAACCACAGCCGATAATGATGATTGCCATCACAGCCAAAAACTTGGTCAGTTCCGTCGATCTCAAGTAGTTTCCCCCCAACCGTTCTTTTTTCAAACATGATAATTATATGCCTTCCGCTGCCGGAGTGTCAATGAAAACAAGCGGGACAGGCGCACTGTGCAAAACCAGAATGGGGCAAAATGTGACCTTTTACGGTACACTTCGCCCCAATCCCGCTATTGCTTTACCAGTTGATCATAGTCAAGAAAAATGATTTTATTTACTTGCTGCAGCGTCATTGCCACGCGGTGGCTGTTGGTGGCTGATCGCAGTGCGGGCAATCTCCACTTCAACTTTTTCTGCGATTTGTATCGTGGCTGTTTTGTCGTTCAGACGCAAAATTACACCATATAAACCGCCGATCGTGACGATCTTATCCCCTTTTTTCAAGTTGGCCAGGAACTCGGCCCGTTTTTTCTGCTCCTTTTTCTGTGGGCGCCACAAAATGAAGTAGAAAACGACAGCCATTAGAATCAGCGGCCAGGACCCTTGGATAAACTGATCGATCTCGGGAGAAAATGACGGCAAACCTCTCACTCCTTATATTTTATCTTAATTTCTATTCCACAGTTATTGAGAAATTCCTGCTTTACTTCTCGTACTTATCCCAAAATAATTTTCGGAACTCCGGGTAAGTCCCCTGGATGATCGAATCCCGAATCCGGCGCATGAATTGGATCAGATAGTGCAAGTTGTGCAGACTCATCAAACGCAGGCCGAAAATTTCATCGCAACGGATCAGGTGACGCAGATAGGCACGCGAATAATTACGGCAGGTATAGCAGTCGCATTCCGGATCCAGCGGCGAGAAATCTTCGATATACGCGGCGTTGCGGATCACGATGCGACCCTGAGAAGTGATCGCCGTTCCATTACGGGCGACCCGGGTGGGGAACACGCAGTCGAACATGTCGATGCCGCGGGCAACTCCTTCCACCAGGCAGTCCGGCGTTCCCACTCCCATCAGGTACCGGGCTTTGTTGTGCGGCAGGAAAGGAACGGTTTGCTCCAGCACCTCGTACATCAAAGGCTTGGGTTCCCCGACAGAAAGGCCGCCAATCGCATAACCGGGGAAATCCATGGCAACCAGCTGCTCGGCGCTTTCCCGGCGCAGATCGCCGTACATCCCTCCCTGCACGATACCGAACAACGCCTGGTCTTCCCGGCTGTGCACAGCCTGACAACGCTTTGCCCAGCGAGTCGTCAACCGCATGGAACGACAGGCATATTCATAGTCGGCGGGATACGGCGTGCATTCATCGAACGCCATGGCGATGTCAGATCCAAGGGCCATTTGGATTTCCATCGACTTCTCCGGCGACAAAAATTGTTTCGAACCATCATGGTGCGAACGGAAAGCGACGCCCTCTTCGGTGATTTTTCGCAATGCTCCCAGGCTGAATACCTGAAATCCCCCGCTGTCGGTCAGGATTCCCCCGTTCCAGTTCATGAACCGATGGAGTCCGCCGGCTTTTTGGACAAGTTCGTGTCCGGGGCGCAAGAACAGATGATAGGTATTGCCGAGAATGATCCCGGCCCCCATGCCATGCAGTTCTTCCGGCGACAAGGTTTTCACGGTTCCCTGGGTGCCAACCGGCATGAACATCGGCGTATCGAAACTGCCATGCGGAGTATGCAGTCTTCCTGCACGGGCGCCGGTCACCGGGCATTGTCTGATCAACTCATATGTGACAGCTGGCATGTTTGGCACCTTCCTCATTCAATGAACATCGCATCGCCGAAACTGAAAAAACGGTAGCGCGACCGCACGGCTTCCTGATACGCGCGCCTGACCGGCTCGATGCCGGCAAAAGCGCTGACCAGCATCAACAAAGTCGACTGCGGCAAGTGAAAGTTGGTGACCAACGCATCCACCACTTTAAATGTGTAGCCGGGATAGATGAAGAGATCCGACCAGCCGCTGCCTGCGGTAAGAACCCCGTTTTTCGCCGCCGATTCGAGACTGCGGACCGCAGTTGTGCCGATAGCGACTACTCTGCCGCCGGATTGCTTGGTCCGAAGGATTCGGTCCACCACTTCAGCCGTAATCCGATAGAACTCGCGATGCATCACGTGTTCGGCCAGATTCTCGATTCGCACCGGTCGAAAAGTCCCCAGCCCGATATTGAGCGTGACAAAGGCGAAATCCGCACCTTTGTCACGAACCGCCGCCATCAGTTCCGGCGTAAAATGAAGGCCTGCGGTCGGCGCTGCCGCCGAACCGTGTTCGCGTGCATAAATCGTCTGATAACGCTGCGGGTCAGCCAGTTTTTGATGAATGTAGGGCGGCAAAGGCGTTTCACCCAATGTTTCCAGGACATTCTCAAATAACCCTTCGTAGCTGAACCGGGCAATACGGCCGCCATACTCGGTCGTCTGCAGAATTTCACAGCTAAGGTTGTCGCCAAATATCGCATGTTGGCCCGGACGCATCTTTTTTCCCGGTTTGACCAGGACTTCCCACTCATCCTTCGACAACCGGTGCAACAGAAAAACTTCCACTTTGCCGCCGCTTTCAGCGCGTTGGCCAATCAGGCGGGCCGGAATGACCCTGGTGTCATTGGCGACTAATAAATCGCCAGGTTTCAGATAATCAACAATCTCACGGAATATTCGCTGCTCCATCCTGCCGCTGGTCCGGTCGAGCACCAACAACCGGGAGGAGTCCCGGGGCTCCAGCGGCGTCTGGGCGATCAGTTCCTCCGGCAGGTCATAGTTGAAATCAGCCACCGTCAGCATGGAGTCAGTACCATTTACCGATTTTGACATCTTGATAATAATGCTTGAGGATGGAAATATAATAATCCGTGCCTGGATTGATCGCTTTTTCAGCCATGGTTTTGGCGCCCCATAGCGACATGCCCACTCCGTGCCCCCAACCAAACCCATCAATGAAGATCGTCTCGTTCTTTTGACCGCTGATCCGATGGATGCCCTCGCGATCGGTCAGTAATCCGCCGGAAGAACTGGGAGGCAGATTGATTTGAATCTGTTTGACATCCCTGTCGCCGTAACTGTCCGTGATGTTGCTGTCGATACTGGCGATCGGCACGGCGATCTTCAAGTCGAACAAACTACTGGGCACAGACAGCAACTGTTGCGCTTTCTCGCCGGAAAGAGCGACAACGCCTTCTTTGCCGATGAACGTGATGGTACGGATCCGTCCCGACACTCCCCTGTCCGGCGTATTCATCGGCGCGGCCGTGCGTTTGGATACCTCAATGGCAGTCAAACTACCCAGCGAGTACCCCTGGGCTTTCAACAGACCTTCCAGTTCTGCCGGGCTGATTCGCTTTTGCCACTGATAATAGGGACTGGTCTGATCGGGGTCAGGCACGCCGCGCAGATAGGGATAAGCCTTGTTCCAGACATTTTCGCTGTTTTCCGTGTGGCCGCCGCTGCTCAAATGGAAGTAAGCCGCAGCCAGGTAGCCCTGATGCGTCAGCACGATCCCCCGCGTATCCTTGATTGCCTTGGCGACACGCGCATCTTCGCCGACCTGTCCTTCATACACCAGGCAATCACTGCCGGCGCAAAGGTCAAAGCCGTCATTCTTGTGTTTCCCGACATTGTAGAGGGCAAAAGACCGTGTCGCGACAGCCTGCGCTTTCAACGCCTGTTCCGGCCACTCCGGTGAAACATCGCGCAGCATCAGGCCATAGACATAATCCTCCACCGGGACGATATTCACCGCCGTCAGGCCGGTGGTTCCCTGGGTCCGGAAAACTTCGACCACACCGCGGTAACGACGGTTGTTGATTTCAATCAGCCGGTCTTCCCGTTCCATGCTTTGGGTTTTGCGGGGCGCGATGCGGAAACGGTCCCCTTCCACCACCGTATTGTTGATGACGAATTTTCCTTCACGCAAACCGATGCGGGTTTTGGCGCCGGCTGGATATTCGGCCTGCACTTTATTGGTATCCACATTTACGATTTCGTAAGCCCCGTTGCTCTCCGCCAAGATGCCGAACTGTTTTGTCATCAAGCCGATTCGCAGGCTGGGCTCGTTCGGTTCAGGCGCCGCCAATGCAGCGGTTGTCAGCCCTCCGCCGAACCAGGTGCCGACAAAAACGCTTAACACGGCAGCGAGCAGGAAAAAGCCGTTCCTTGCGCTATTTCGCTTCACCAACTGATTCATATTCACACCTCCGGCAAAAGATAACGCCATTTGATTACCGGCGTCCAAAGAACAAATTCAAAACTATGGTCAAAATTACGCTGACTATCAGCGAAGTTACAATGGGAAAGTGAAACCGGAAATTTTCCCTTTCAATATGGATGTCCCCCGGCAATCGTCCCCAGTGGATATATTTTTCGCCGAAGTACAGCACAGCGCCGGCAATCAGCAAGATAATCCCCAGTGTCATCAATAGTTTGCCCATGAAACCGCTCCCTTACGCAAGAGGTTTTTTCTGCTTGCAATAGCGCTCCTTTTCGCTGAAAATGCAGCCGCAATAGGGTTGCCGGTACATTTCGCGTTGCCGGCTGATTTCAACCGCCGCCTTCCAGCCGGTACGAAAATCCTCATACAAGAAACGCACTCCGGTTTGTTCGGCAACGCGCTCGCCGACCTGCCGAATCAATTCGTGCTTTTGATACGGACTGACCAGCAGCGTTGTGGAAAAAGCCTCGCACTCAAGAATCTTCGCAGCATTTGCCGCTTGCAGGAATCTCATTTCATAGCATTGTGCGCAGCGGTCGCAGTCTGGTTGCATTGCCCGTTGTAAAAAAACCTCCAGTAGATAGCGGTCGTCAACATTCAGGGACAACTCGATGCTTGCGGCATATTCCTGCAACGTGTCCAGTCGGCGCTTGAATTCCTTATATGGATGAATATTGGGATTAAAGAAATAGCCCTGCACCTGGTGCCCCTGTTCGCGCAACTGCTGAATCGGCGCTATGGAACAGGGTCCACAGCAGATATGCAGCAATACGTTCATTGTTTGTCAATCCTTCCACAAAGGATCCTGGCGGTCCGGCCGAGGTTCACGGCAAACCAGACCCAGGTGCTGGTAGGCGGCGCCGGTTACTGACCTGCCGCGGGGAGTCCGGTTGAGAAAACCCATTTGCAAAAGAAACGGCTCATAGACATCTTCGATCGTTTCGGGTTCTTCGCTGACTGCGGCCGCGATGGTATCGACACCGACCGGTCCGCCGTTGAATTTTTCGATGATCGTGGTCAGGATGCGGCGATCGGTCCGGTCCAGACCGCAAGCGTCCACTTCCAGCAACCCCAACGCACGATCCGCCACCTCACGGGTGATTATGGCATTATCGGCAATCAGGGCAAAATCACGTACCCGTTTTAGCAGACGGTTGGCGATACGCGGCGTTCCCCGGGCCCGACGGGCAATTTCTTCGGCGCCGCCTTTTTCCACCGCAACATTCAAAACCTCCGCCGCCCGGGTAACAATCTGCAGCAACGCAGCCGGACCATAAAATTCAAGCCGGCACATCACACCGAACCGGTCGCGCAAAGGGGAAGCCAGTGCACCGGCCCGCGTGGTGGCTCCCACCAGGGTGAATTTCGGCAGGTCGAGACGGATCGAGCGGGCGCTCGGCCCTTTGCCAATGATGATGTCCAGCGCATAATCTTCCATTGCCGGATAAAGCACTTCTTCCACACTGCGATTCAGACGGTGGATTTCATCAATGAACAGAACATCCTTCTCGCCCAAATTGGTCAACAATGCCGCCAGGTCGCCGGCGCGTTCGATCGCCGGGCCGGAGGTGATCCGAAGGTTCACGCCCAGTTCATTGGCGATGATACCGGCCAGCGTTGTTTTTCCCAGGCCGGGCGGTCCATGGAGCAACACATGGTCCAGCGCTTCGCGGCGAGCCAATGCGGCCTGAATGAATACCGACAGATTCTGTTTGACTTGGTCTTGACCGATATATTCCACCAGACGGCGCGGACGCAGGCTCAGCTGCCAAGTATCGCCTTCCTGCTCCGGTCCGGCTACGACCCGTTCTTCTTCCATGACTACCTCCTGCCCATCTCGCGCAGTACTGCGCGAATCAAGGCTTCCGCCGTATTGTTGTCCGCCGTTCGGCTACGCAAGAGGGGCAGAATTTCCGCCTGTTGGTATCCTAATGCCGCCAGGGCTGCCAATGCCTCGTCAAATGCCGATCCCGAACCGCTTGGAGCACTTGCGTTGTTTGTCGGCAACTCGGCTGCAAGACCGATTTGTCCGATTTTGTCGCGCAACTCGAGTACGATCCGTTCTGCAGTCTTCTTGCCCACGCCCGAGATTCGCGTCAAAGAGGCAAGGTCGTTACGGCTGATCGCGGCCCGGATCCCTTCCGGCTTCATCCCGGATAACATGGCCAGCGCCATCTTGGGGCCAACGCCGGTAACCGTCAGCAGCAGCAGAAACATGTCATGCTCTTCCATTGTTGCGAAACCAAACAGATGCAAAGCGTCTTCTCTTACATTTAAATAGGTATATAACTTTATTTCTAGCCCTGCGTGCAATTTGTCGCGCGTTGAAGCCGGCACGTATACGCGATAACCGACGCCCCGCACATCCAGATAACAGGTTTCGCTCAGCAACTGATCGACGGTGCCGCGAAGAAATCCGATCATAGATTCATCATCCTCGCCAGATTTTTTCCACCGAACGGCAATGCGCGCTACATATGGCAATCGCCAAGGCGTCGGCGGCATCATCGGGCGTCGGCTTTTTTTCCAAACAAAGCAGTCGTTGCGTCATATAGGTCACCTGCTCCTTGGTGGCCTGGCCGTATCCGACCACGGCCTGCTTCACCTGCAGCGGCGTAAGTTCGATCAGTGGGGTCCGGTTCATTTCGACGGCCAGCAATATTACGCCGCGCGCCTCGCTTACCGTCATCGCCGTCGTTACATTGCGGCTGAAGAACAGTTTTTCCACGCCAACCACATCCGGTTGTCGTTCACGAATCAATGCACTCAATTTTTCATATAATACTTGCAGCCTTTCAGCCCGCCGCATGTCCGGGGTCGTTCTGATTACGCCAAATCCGGCGCCATGCAGGGAATTGCCGTTCAGCTCGACAAATCCGTATCCGCAGATGGCATTACCGGGATCAATTCCCATGGCCAGCAAAGCGTTGCCTCCAATAGTCCGTCTTATTCTTCATCCTCTTCATCCGGCAGCTCAAAGTTGCCGAACACGGATTGTACATCATCCTGTTCTTCCAGGGCATCGACCAGTTTCATCAGACGGGTAGCTTCGTCACCGGCAAGCGAAATTGTCGTGTCCGGCACCATGCTGATTTCGGCGGATTCCCATTTCACACCGGCAGCTTCCAATGCATTGAGCAGACTTTCAAAGCTCTCCGGGCTGCAAGTGATTTCAAACTGGTCTGCTTCGCTCAACAGGTCATCGCCGCCGGATTCCAGCACGATGGACATCAAATCATCCTCATTGACGCCATTTGCCTTGTCAATCAGGATCAGTCCCTTTTTCTTGAACATCCAGGATACACAGCCCGATTCGCCGAGGTTTCCGCCATATTTGGAAAACAGGTGACGCATTTCGGCTGCGGTACGGTTTCGGTTGTCGGTCATCGTTTGCACCAGCAGAGCTACCCCGGCGATACCATAGCCTTCATAAGTGATTTCTTCGTAACTCTGCCCTTCCAGCGTGCCTTGACCTTTCTGAATCGCACGTTGGATGTTGTCTTTGGGGATATTATTTTCCCTGGCCTTCTGCAACGCCAGCTTCAATCTCATGTTTCCGGTCGGGTCAGCGCCGCCGATGCGTACGGCAGTGGTAATCTCCCGGCTGATTTTCGTGGTGGCCGCCCCGCGTGCGGCATCTGCCTTTCCTTTGCGATGCTTGATATTTGCCCATTTTGAATGCCCTGACATGACTATGCAGCTCCTTTGTAAATAATTGCGGTATGCTTGTTAAAACAGCGAAAAATCGCAGAAATATCCATGCCGGTTTTCTTCGACTTCAACGAGAGTATACCATAAAAGACTATTTACATGCAAAAACCGGTAAGCACGTTGCAATTAACTCCGTCGCTATTTTTATGATATAATATTTTGGTGTAAAGACAGGGGGAATAATATGAAACGGAAATCAGCAGCTGCCTGTAAAGCGACTTTGAATAATTGCCGGGGTTCCATCACCGCCATTGTCATCGTAGGGATCATGGCGTTTCTTGTAATCGGTATCGGCGTAGGTCTAGGTTTTCTATCGGCAACGATTCAGTCGGCGCCCAACTTGCGTGGCGATATTCGTCCTGCCGCCTCTGCGCAGGTATTTGACGTCAACGGGAAACTGATCACGGTTTTGCATGCGGTGGAAAACCGCTTGCCGGTTCCCTTGGCTAAGGTTCCCAAAGATCTTCAGAATGCGTTTGTCGCGCTGGAGGACAATCGGTTCTATCAGCATTCCGGCGTAGATCCCCGCGCGATCCTGCGCGCCGTCTGGATCAACATTTCTGCCGGCGGCGTCTCGGAAGGCGGCAGTACGATCACGCAACAATTGGCGAAAAATGCGTTTTTGACGCAGGAACGCACCTGGAAACGCAAGGTTCAGGAAGTCATCATTGCTTTTCAGATTGAAAAACAATACACCAAGAATGAAATCCTTGAACTTTACCTGAATCAGATTTATTTCGGCGCTGGCGCCTATGGCGTACAGGCTGCCGCCCAGACTTATTTCGGCAAGAACGTCGAACAGCTTAATTTGGCTGAATCGGCGATGCTGGCCGGTCTGCCGAAAAGCCCCAATTACTATTCCCCCTTTAACAGCATGAAGGCGGCAAGGGAACGTCAGGCTACCGTGCTGGACCAGATGGTCAAATACGGTTATCTGGACCAGGCAACCGCGGACAAGAACAAGACAGCGCCGGTGAAAGTGGCCGTAGACCCGCCCAAGCCAGATCCCAAGGCTAAACCGGACCCCAAAGCAAAAGACAAGGACTTTGACGTGTCCGCCTCCTATTTCATCGAGTACATCACCTCCCAGCTTATCGACAAATATGGCGCCGATACGGTATATAAGGAAGGTCTGAAGATTTATACCAGTATCGACCTGGATTTGCAAAAAGCTGCCGAAAAGGCAATGCGTGAGTTACCGGTCATGTCGGTTGACAAGAATGGCCTGCAACAACCGCAAGGCGCTCTGGTTTCCATTGACACGCACACCGGATATGTCAAGGCGATGGTGGGCGGCCGCGGCACCGATAAGTTCAACCGGGCCGTGCTGGCGGAACGGCAACCCGGCTCAGCCTTCAAGCCTTTCGTTTATCTGACGGCGCTGGATGCAGGTAAATCTCCTGCCACGGTTATCGATGACAAACCGTTTCGCGTCGGCAATTACGCTCCGATGAACTATGACCGGACGTTCAAGGGTCCGATCACTCTGCGGACAGCCCTGGCTTTGTCGCGTAATATTCCGGCAGTCAAACTGGCGCAGGAAGTCACGCCGGAAAGAGTCGTCCGCAATGCGCAGAACATGGGTATTACCACCCTTGTGACCAGCGGTTCGCACAATGACATCACCCTGGCCATGTCACTCGGCGGCCTGACCCGCGGCGTCACCCCGCTCGACATTGCCAGCGCGTTCGGCGTTCTGGCCAATCAAGGCGTGCGGGTCGAACCGGTAACGATCCTCAAGGTAATCGATCGAAACGGCAAAGTACTGGAGCAGCATGTTCCCAAAGAAAAAGCGGTTGTTAACGAACGGGTCGCTTTCCTGCTCACTGACATGTTAAAAGGCGTCATCCAGTACGGTACCGGCACCGGCGCCAATATCGGCCGGCCAGCCGCAGGCAAGACCGGCACGACGGATGAACATAAAGACGCCTGGTTCGTCGGGTATACCCCCGATATCTCCACTTCCGTCTGGATCGGATTTGACAGCGACGGTACATTGGACGGACAAACCGGCGGCGAACTGCCTGCCACCATCTGGCGGCTTTACATGCAGCAAGCGACAGCCAAGCTGCCTGTCAAGGACTTCCCGCGTCCCCGCGGCATCGTATCGGCCACTGTCTCCACCAAAGACGGCGGTTTGATTACCGATCCCAACAACAAGGATTCGGTGACCGATTATTTCATCGAAGGGACGCAGCCCAAACAACCCTCGACGGCACCGCCGCCTACTGATCCTAATGCCCCGCCGGCAAACAAACCGGACTCACCGATTCCAGGGCAGTCGGGAAAAACGACAACTCCTAGCACCAAACCGACCACTCCTCCGCCCGGACGCAACCCCGGCGGAATCGTGCCTCCCACCAAACCACCCGCGAATCCGACCAATTGAATGTTTTGATGCGGCGCTCTGGAGCGCCGCATCTTTCTATCTCTGAATCGTGAGGTGCTGGATGAAGAAACGATGGCTGACCCTCCTGATCGTCTTATTATGGTTTCAAGTTGCCTGGGCTGCTGTGAGCTATGCTGCACCGCCGCTAAAGCAGCTCGAGGCGGAACCACAGCCGTCAGTTACAGGGCAAGTTGCCCTGATGCTGAATAGTATGAGTCTGGAAGAGAAAATCGGCCAGTTGTTCATTGTCAGCGCCGATTTGGCAAATAAGGATTTACCGGCGCCGGTCGGCGGCTACATTCTGTTCAAACGCCATACGCCGGACATAGAGTCCACGCTGGCATTGACCCAGCATTTGCGCAGCGGTTCGCTTCGGCTATTGCCCTTTATTGCTGTCGATCAGGAAGGCGGTCGTGTAGCGCGGCTTGACTTTGTCAGCAAGTTGCCTGCCATGCGGCGGTTAGCGGGATTACGCCCGCAAACCGTTTCCAGAATCGCCTGGTTACTTGGTCAGGAATTGAGAGAAATCGGTTTCAACCTGAACTTCGCACCGGTGATGGATGTGGCGACCCGCAGTGACAATCCGGTGATCGGAGACCGGTCTTTCAGTCCGGACCCCTTGGTTGTTGCGAATCTGGGCGTCGCATTTATCGACGGTCTTCAATCCGCAGGAGTTTCAGCCGCTGCCAAGCATTTCCCCGGTCATGGCGACACCCGGACCGATTCGCATCAGACCTTGCCGACCGTCGGGCATCCGCGCGAACGGCTGGAACGTGTCGAACTGTTGCCTTTTCAGGCAGCGGTCAATAAGTTTGTGGACATGGTCATGGTTGGTCATCTGCATTTCCCGGCGCTCGATCCCAGCCCAAATCTTCCGGCTACGCTTTCCCCTCCCGTCATAAGCGGACTATTACGTGATCAGCTTGGTTATGAAGGAATTATCATCACTGATGCGATGGATATGCGCGCAGTCACGAACGGTTTTGACAGTGGACAGGCGGCCGTATCGGCCTTTCGGGCCGGAGTTGATATCATCCTGATGCCGGCGGATTTTCATCAAGCCTATATGGCTCTGCTTGGCGCGGTGAAAACTGGTGAAATTGCACATGCACGGCTTGATGAATCTTTACGGCGCATCCTTATGCTGAAACAACGCCTTGCAGCGAGGCAAGCGGACCCGAACAGAAAGGCTCAGTCCGAGTGGCTTGCGACCATCGGTCCTTCAAGTCACCGGATATGGCTGGAAAAACTGCTAAAGGACCAGATCGAATTCGAAGCGGAACCACGTCATTGATACAAAAAAACGACCGGAGCG
>CAZOJA010000033.1:0-15077 GCA_964579955.1 uncultured Veillonellaceae bacterium
GAATCGATGGATGTACGGGTGAAAATCAGTTTGTGCGGAAGGCGGTTGATGGTCCGCATCAGCGACGGAGGCAACGGATTTGACGGCAAACAACGCGTTGCGACGTTTCGGGCGGTTGACATGGAAAGCGAATTTCTCGACCGTCTATACTCCGAGGGCGGTCGCGGCATCTTGATCATGCTGGCGTGGATGGATCAGGTCATCTATAGTCGCAAAGGCAATGAAGTATTGTTGGTGAAGAATCTGGAACCTGTCCGGACGGAAGTGAACAGGGATGGTGATCCAAGTGCAAAGCAGCGCTGCTGACTCCATGATTGCCGTGCAACAAGGCGATCCGTTTGTCCGGTCCCTGCTGAACGCGATACCCATGCCAATCTATTACAAAGACAAATCAGGGCGATATCTTGGCGTAAATCAGGCCTTCGAATTGTTTTACGGCAAAACCGACCAGGAAATGGTCGGTAGGACTGTGTATGATGTGGCGCCGCCGGAGCTGGCCGCGATTTACGATGCAAAAGACAGGGAGCTTTTTGCTGCACCTTGTCTTCAGATTTACGAGGCAAAGTTAAAGAATGACAAAGGCATTTTGCATGATGTCATTTTTCACAAAGTGCCGTTTTTTGGCGAGGATGGTACCGTAGCCGGAATGATTGGGGTCATCGTGGATGTTACCGAACAGAAGCGCCTGGAGCGTGAAGCCCGGCGCCGCGGCGAAGTCCAGGCGGTCTTGCGCGAAATCTCCGAAACGACGGTTTCGCCGCTGGAGATGGACGAAATCTATGCTTTGGTACATCAATTAATCGGGCGGGTTTTGCCGGCGGATAACTTTTACATTTCGCTGCTTGATGAAGAACAGTCCCGTGTCAGGTTTCCATATTGCGTCGGCAGGGCAAAGGTTATGCCGAACGAACGGCCGGTCGGCAAGGGTCTCACCGAATATTTGGCCCGACTTGGCCGCGCCGCTCATTTTAGACCGGCAGATTTTTTTGAACTGCAGCGGCTAGGCGAACTGGACCCTGAACAATCACCGCCGATGGAGTGGCTGGGAGCGCCGTTGCTCGACCTCAACGGCAAGGTGTTCGGTTTGGTGGTGATTTTTGAAATGCAGCAAACCGACTGTTTTGCGCCCGAGGACCTGGAAATCCTGATCATCATCGCGGCCCAGTTTTCTCTGGCGATGCAGCGGCGAAAGGCTGCAGCGGAACTGATGGAAAGCGAATCGCGATATCGGGCCCTGGTGCACCAGGCGCCCGAAGCCTTGCTGTTGTGCGATCCCCATACAGGCGAGATTGTCGAAGCCAATGCACGGTTTTCCGAACAGTTCGGTTATGAAATTGAGCGCGACGGGCCGCTGAATGTGTTTAACCTGTTGGAAGTGCCCGAAACCGAAATACGATACAACCTCGATGTGGCGCTGCAAACCGGGATCGTGCCGGTGCAAAGGCGTCTGGCCCGTCACCGTAACGGTTCGCTGGTCCATCTGGAACGTTCGGCTTCTTTGGTGCGTTATGGCAAACGGCAATTGCTGTTGGTCACGTTAAGAGATGTGTCCGAAGAGGTATGGCGGGAACAATCCTTTATCCGCGAAGCACAGCTGGCTTCGCTGGTTCAGTCCGCCTTGCTGAAAACTCCGCCGAAATCCCCCTGGTTGGAGATAGTCCCGATTTATCATCCGCAAGGTTTTGTCGGCGGCGACTTGTATTTCATGGACTGGCGCTACCACGGACAGCTATTGCGAGGGTTCCTGATGGATACTGCAGGACACGGCTTGGGGACCGCTTTGCATACATCGGCCTTACACTTGCTGTTGCGGGAAATCAACGAACAAGATCTGCCTTTGACCGAACAGGTTGCCTGGCTCAACCGTCGCGCCAGCCAGTATTTTGATGATGCATCGTTCGCGGCGGCGCTAGGGTTTGAAATCGATCTGACACTGCGTAAATTGCGGTGGATATGCGCCGGGATTCCTGATATCCGGGTCGCGACTGCGGACGTTCGAGGGATAGTGACGCGTTCGGGGATGTACCTGGGAATAAAACCCGATGAAATATTTGAAGTCCACGAGTTGGCGCTGCACGAAGGAGACGCGTTGTATTTCATGACGGATGGTCTGACCGAGCAAATCGGCCTGCAGACGGATTTGCCGTTTGAGCGGTTTGCCGCGATGGTCAAATTTATCGAGGCATTGGCTGAGTCGCCGCAGCGCCGCGATGATGCGACGGCGATCTGTATCAGGATCAAGGCGTTGCCGGCGCGGCCTGACCCGGAAAATTCATGGCCCATGATCATGCAGTTCAACGGTTTTGGCGATTATCAAAGGTTTCGCAGCGAAGTCAGCCGTATTATCGCCTCTGTGGTCGGCAAGGATCACTCGATGCAAGAAGTGGCAGTCAATGAGGCGTTGGCGAACGCGTTGGAATGCCGAGATGGAGCGTCACGTCAGCATCGGGTGCGGCTGCGGTTTCATCGGATCGGCCGCTGGTTTACGGTGCGGGTCAGGACGACCCGCATGGGGTTTGCCGGCAATGCAATGCTGCGGAGACTGCGGGCCAATCCGGAAGCGTATTTTTCCTTTGGCGAAGATGTGGGAATGGGTCGCGGTCTGCCGATCATGTTGTCGGCCGCTGACCGCATGCTCTACAATGATGACGGAACAGAACTGTTATTGGCCTGGAATCTTATAAAAACAGAGAAATAAGCCGGAATAATAAGTGAAAAGGCGGCGAAACAGATGAGTGAATTCATCAGCATGGCCAACGAAGAGGCGTTAAGCGGCGCGCTGGCAAATGATGGCGGTCCCTTCGGCGCAGTGATCACCAAGGATGGCAAGGTTTTGTCGCGTGGGCACAATGAAGTGCTCAAAACAAACGATCCGACCGCGCATGCTGAAATGGTGGCCATTCGCAGGGCTGCACAAGCCTTGGGCAGCTACGATTTGTCCGGTTGCGAGATTTATAGTTCGTGCGAACCTTGTCCGATGTGTCTGGCGGCAATCTACTGGTCACGGATTTCCACCGTATATTTCGGTTGCACCAAGGAGGATGCGGCGGCGATCGGGTTTGATGACAAGGCGATTTACGACTACATTAAGAACCCTGCCGCCTATCAGCAAGATCTGCGACTGGTGCCCGCCGACAGGGAGGCTTGTCTGAAAACTTTTGAACAATGGCAGGGAAAACAGGACAAGGTAATTTATTGAACGTTTGGTGAACGGGGGTGTGAACGATGTGCCTGAGGAAAAACCGTTTACTTCGAATCGGGCTATGTTTGTGGCTGGGCGTTTTGCTGACGCTGGGCGGCGCAGTTTTGTGCGAGGCGGCGGGCAAGCTCTCTGCCGGGCAGCAAGAACGGCAGATCATTGATTATTTGACGGCAGCAGTGCCGGAAATCAGACAGATGGCCAGCAGCCATCCTGCCAACAAACTGGTTCTCTCGGTCGAACATCATCCCGACCCGGCGTCGGCCAGCCCCGTTGAACAGCAATATTATCGGGTGTACGTCGGTTTCAATGTCGAGGACGGCGGTCCGGGACATCGTTCGCGCTGGGCAACATTTTTGGTCAATTCTCGCAGAACGGATATCCTGTGGCAGAATTACCTGGTCGATGAGTCCTACGTACCGCTGGTGGATTGGCAAAAGTATGTCCATCCGCCCCGCAAGGCCGGGCATAACGACTGGATGTGCATTCCTTTTCTACGCGCGGGTCCGATTGAACCGACCAGCTCGATAGAAGAAGTGACGCAGTTGTTTGGTGCGCACAACGTTTCCCGGCGAATTGCTTATGGACCGGAGGGGATGGAAAAGTTCGATGTTACAGCGATTTATGCCGGAACAGCCGATGAAATCCTGGTGTATTGGCGTGATAACATTTACGGGTCGATGCCGGAACGTGTTTCGTTCCGCCAGGCAAAGGGGCGGTGGCGAACGGTCCATGCAATAAAGCCGGGAACCGGGATTGCCGAGTTGAACCGCATCAATGGTCGCCCGTTTGATTTCTATGGCTTTGGCTGGGATTATGGCGGCATCATCGACAAAAACTGGAATGGTGGCGCGCTGTCGGCTATCCGAGGGTTGTCGCTGCGCTTGACGACCAGTCGGGAATTATCGCGGGATTACTATGGCGACCGACAGCTCAGGTCGGATCTGCCCGGCTTGTTGCCTGACGCCGCGCAAGTCGGTCTGGTCGAAGTCTGGCTGCGGCAGTAGACGAGCCGTGATCTGTCAGAAACGTATGGGCGAGGGAATCGGTGGAATCTCGGTAAAATCGTCCTGACGGAAGCTTAACACTGAACCGGGGCTTGAACATTGGAATACGAAAGGATCGGGCCATGCAGCGTGAAACTGAGGACAAGATAGAACTGACAATCTTTGACGGCCGGCGGGAGCGGCGCTTGATTACGGAGATAAAGAAGCCGTTGCTCGAAGTGTTCAGGGAAAACGGGGTCTATTTCAATGCACCTTGCAGTGGACGAGGCGTTTGCGGAAAATGTCTCGTCACACTGGTTGCCGGACACTTGTCTGTCATGGATGCGGCAGCTGTAGTGGCGCGATGCGCCGAGCCGGGCGAGACGGTCCTGGCTTGCCGGTCAACTTTGCTGGAGTCTTGCCACATCGACATCAGCGAGGCAACAGAACGCGGTTTTGCCGGAAGCTCGGATATATTGCCACGCCAGTCAGAGAATCCGGACAACGGATATGAAACGCTTCGGTTTGTTCCAGGGCCCGGCAGCTGGGAGAATGCCGGCAGTGTCAGTGAATCGATCTGCCAGGGGCTGGGGCGCCGGCTGGACTTTTCGCATAAGGCGCTCAGGCAATTGTCTTGCTGGATGGCTACATCCTTGCAACAAAACCATTTTGCGCCGGATTCGACCTCGCCGGTTTGGTTGACAGTGCGTGACAGCCGGGCGCTGCATGTCCGTACCGCCGAGGATGCTCCGCTGTATGGAATCGGTGTGGATATCGGCACGACGACCATTGCATTTGCGTTGGTCGACCTGGCGACCGGCGTCTTGCTGAACAGCGTGACCTTGCTGAATTCACAGCGTCAGTATGGCGCTGATGTGATCTCACGCAGTCAAAAGGCCGCCGCAGGATTTGGCGATGCATTGCGGGAATGCCTGCGCAGCGACCTTGCCCGAGGGATTGACGAACTTTGTCGGCAGGAGACCGAAGCCGTCGTCCGGCTGGTGATTGCCGGCAACCCGACGATGCTGCATCTGCTGTTGGGATTGCGGCCGGACTCGTTGGCGATTTATCCGTTTACTGCCCTGACCCGGTCGCAAATTTCGCTAAGTACGGCAGAATTGTTTGGCGTATTTCCTGTCGACTGTGAGGCCGTAATGCTCCCTTGCCTGGCAGCCTACGCCGGAGCCGACCTCGTGGCAGGAATGCTGCATTGCCGGCTGGACAGCGAGGAGCATTTGACGCTGCTGGTCGACCTCGGCACCAACGGTGAACTGGCGATTGGCGATGGAGAACGGATTCTCTGCACTTCGACGGCGGCCGGGCCTGCTTTTGAGGGGGCGAATATCAGCTGTGGCGTGGGAAGTGTAACGGGCGCAATTTCACGGTTTGACATCCGGGATGGCAAAGTCCTGGTTCAGACGATCGGGGAGGCATCGCCGATAGGCATCTGTGGCAGCGGGGTACTGGACATCGTTGCGGTTGGCTTGAGGGAAAGGTTGATTGACCGCACCGGACGATTGCAGGTGGGCAACGCGCCTGTCGACAGCTTGGAAGTCGGCAGGAAAGCAAATGGCGAAGCGATCGTGTTCAACCAGAAGGATGTCCGTGAATTCCAGCTGGCCAAGGCGGCAATCAGGAGCGGGCTGGAAATTCTGTTGCGTGAATACGGCCGCAGTTGGACCGATGTGGGACGGGTATTCATCGCCGGCGGATTCGGCGCCGGGCTCGACGTGAATCATGCTGTTGCGGTCGGGTTGTTGCCGGTTGAACTGCGCCAAAAACTTAGGGCGGTCGGCAATAGCGCGCTGGGAGGAACGGTCGATTATCTTTTGTACAGTGAGCGGCGCGAGGCGGTCAAGAAACTGCAGGAAAAAGCTTCCTATATCGATCTGTCCCGGCATCCTTCCTTTAACGATCTGTTCATTGCACAGTTGGATTTTGCGCCGATGGAATGATTTTGGCCGGAAATCATCGCGAAGTGAGCCAGGGGAGAGGGGAACCGATGAACAACAGCGAAGCCCGACACAAATTACCGGTGCGGCGAATCAAGAAAATGACGATTTCCTGCAAACGGCAGGCTGCTTTGCTGCGGTGTTTGACAGAGCAGCGCGACAGGCTGGAAAACATTATCGAAGGCAGTAGTCTGGCCACCTGGGAATGGAATGTTCAGACCGGAGAAACTCGTTTCAATTCGCGTTGGGCCGAAATCATCGGGTATTCGTTGGCGGAAATCTCACCGGTATCGATCGATACGTGGATCCGGTTTGCCCACCCGGATGACCTGGCAATCTCAAACGAACTATTGCAAAAGCATTTCGCCGGTGAAACCGAGTACTTCAACTGCGAAAGCCGGATGAAGCACAAGGACGGCTCCTGGGTCTGGATCCGCGACAAGGGACGTGTTGCCGAGTGGACCGCAGAAGGGAAACCGTTGAGGATGTTTGGCGTGCACGTCGATATAACGGCAGAAAAGCAACGCAGTGAAGAACTGGAACGATTCTTTTCCGTTAACCTGGATTTGCTCTGCATCGCGGATACAAATGGTAAATTTATCAAGGTGAACAAGGCTTGGCAAGATATTCTGGGGTATTCGGCAGAAGAACTGGTGGAGCAAAAATACCTCGATTTCATCCATCCGGACGATCTCGAGGCAACGCTGAAACAAATGCGGATTTTGTCAGACCAGGGTAAAGTATTGAATTTTGTCAACCGATACCGCAGCAAAGATGGTTCGTATCGCTATATCGAATGGCGCTCGCATCCTTACGGATCTAAAATCTATGCTGCCGCCCGGGATATCACCGAACATATCGAAACAGAAAAGCGGATTCGCGAAATTTCGATCCGCGATCCGCTGACAGGTGTTTTCAACCGGCGTTATATTTTTGAACGTCTAGAAGAATTGCAGGCCGAGCATCTCCGAACCGGCAAGGCCTTTGCGATTTGCATTCTGGACATCGATCATTTTAAGAAGATCAATGATGGGCATGGCCATTTGGCCGGCGATTTCATCCTCAGGCAGTTCGCCGGTCTGATCGCTACCCATCTGCGTCCATACGACCTTTTGGGCCGGTTCGGCGGTGAAGAATTCATCGTGGTTCTTCAGAACACGGATAGTGGCCAGGCGACGCAGATCATGGAACGGATGCTGTCGGCAGTCCGCCGGCAAAGCTTTGAATATGAGGGGCAATCGATCCGGTTCACCTTCAGTGCGGGAGTATCCAACAGTTGTGAAGCGGACGGACTGAACAGTGTGGAAGCTTTTCTCGGCAGAGCTGACGCAAGGCTCTATGATGCGAAGCGCTCCGGACGCAACAAAGTCGTCGGATAAAGATCGACGGCTTTATTGTTTTGCCAGCCAAAGTCTGAAATCAGCCGAGGTTAAAGGTTGACTGACCAAGTATCCCTGAATGGTGTTGCAATCAAACGAAATCAGCAGTTCGCGTTGGTTTTCCGTTTCGACTCCCTCGGCCACCACCGATATGCCCAACTGTTGCGCCAGTGAAATGATCGCCGCGGTGATGGTGCGGGTGCTTTGTTCATCATGCATCCGGTTGATGAACGCTTGATCGATTTTTAGGGTGTGGATCGGTAACTGTTGAAGGTAAGTCAAGGAAGAGTAGCCGGTGCCGAAATCGTCAAGCGCGGTTCGGATACCCATTGCGCGCAAGGCTTCCAGCTTGTCGACGTTGGTTTCGAAAGCCTGAATCAACACGCTCTCGGTGATCTCCAGCTCAAGCGCCGAGGGCGGCAGTCCGGTTTCAACCAGCACGGCGGCGACGCTTTCGACAAAATTGTCCAGTGACAATTGTTTCACCGATACATTGACGCTGACAGTCAGCGTATCGTGGCCCGCTTCGTGGAGTTCGCGGCAGAAACGGCAAGCCGCGCGAAGCCCCCAGTCGCCCAGGTCGTTGATCAGGCCGGTTTCTTCCGCGACAGGAATAAACTGCATCGGCGAAATATTGCCCCGCTCAGGGCAGCACCAGCGCATCAGCGCTTCCATGCCGACCAGCTGTCCGGTTCGGGCATCCACCTGAGGCTGGTAGCGCATGTGAAATTGCTCTTTGTCATGGACCGCCGCCCGCAGACGATTTTCCAGCGCGATTTTTTCCTGCACGGAATCCTGCATGGACTGTTCGAAAAAGCGATAGGCGGACCTGCCGGTTTCTTTGGCCACGTGCAAAGCGGTATCCGCTCTGCGCAACAAATCGTCAAGGCTGGTTCCGTCCTTGGGGAAAAAGGCGATGCCGATGCTGGCCGACAGATAGTATTGATGTCCCTCACAGCAGAACGGGGTGTTGAAAAGGTTGATCAGACGCTGGGCATAGGCTTGGATGAAAGCTTGTCGCCCGACGTTGGTCAGCACAACGATGAATTCATCGCCGCCGATTCTGGACAGGATATGCGCTGAACCGACAGCCATCGCCAGTTGCCTTGCCACATCGGCGATCAAGGCATCACCGCAGGCGTGGCCTGAAGAATCGTTAATGAGTTTGAAATTGTCCAAATCAATGAACAATAAGGCGCCGCTGGCTTGGTCGAGGATCGATTTTTCGGCCAGCAGCAATTCCAGCCTGCGTCGGTTCGGCAAGCCTGTCAATGAGTCGAAGTAGGCGAGACGATAGATCTTGTCTTCCTGTAATTTGCGCTCGCTGATGTCGGTCAAAGAGCCGGCGACTCGGAGCACTTTGCCGGTTTCATCGCGCATCGCCTTGCCGCGGGCATGCACCCATACGTATCTTCCAGTGAGGTCACGCACACGGTATTCGACATCGTAGTGGGGCGCCCTGGCCTGGGTATAGGCGTCGAATACGGCCGTGATCAGCGGCCGGTCTTCCGGATGAACCAAAGCGAGCCACATTTTGCGCTGAAACGGAATGTCGTGTGGCATACCGAAGCGTTCCATCCAATGAGCGGAGAAGGTCAGGTCGTCTGTTGCATAGTCAACTTCCCAAATGGCATCAACGGAAGAATCCATGGCCAGTCGATAGCGCTGTTCGGTGAAATTCAGCTTTTGCGCGTATTCCTTAAGTTCGGCGAATTGCTGGGACAACGCTTCTTCTGAAGCAGCCAGCTGCTGATACATGGACGCCAGCTCTTCGTGGGCTGCCTTAAGCTTTTCGTTGTTATGCTGTAAATCGGTCAGCAACTGGCGACGTTCGGTTACATCGCGCAAGATGGCGATGACATTGCGTTGGGTAGGGATATCAATCCGGTATAAACTGATTTCTGCGAAGAAAAGATCGCCGTTCTTCTTGCAATGCTGCCATTCGAATGATTGAGGCTGACCTGCTGCAGCCGCGGACAACAGGCGGTGCATTTTGTCGTAAGAAGGAGTGCCGTCGGGTTGAATCGATGGCGACCACTCATCGACCGAATGGCCGATGATTTCGTTGCGGGTGAGTCCGAATAATTCGAGAATATGATGATTGCAGTCGGTCACGGTGGATCCGTCGAAAATAAAGATGCCATCGTGGGCGCATTCAAATAAGGTGCGAAATTTGATTGCGCTTTCGCGCAAGGCTGCAGCAGTGCTGCGGACCGAATCAGGCGTCGGCATCGGTGACCTCCTCGGTGGCTGATTTTTGGGATCCGGCTGTTCGGCGGGACAGTAGTGATAGCAACGCGGCGGAAATCGCTGCCGTTCCTGCGTAAGACGGCTTTGCAACGCTGACCGGAGCAGATTTTGCCAACATGTGTGACGTCATATGGGCGGCCTGGTCCGGATCCGGGCAAAACAGGCCGAGTTGCGCATCCTGCACAAACCCGATGTTCCCTTCTTCCTGCAGGCCGACCGCGCCGGTGAGAACAATCGGCTTGCCCAGTGAAGCCGCCTCCATGATCGTGCCCGGCCCGGCTTTGGTCACTACGACGTCGCAGGCCGCCATCAGGATTTCCATGTTGTCGACGAACTGGTAGATTCGGCTGTGCTGCGTTCCGCGCCGCCGGGTCAGTTTTTCATAGAGTCGTTCGTTGCGTCCGGTGACGACCAATAAACAGTATTCTGGACAGTGACGTTCAAATGCGTCGACCAGTTTTTCCACCTGACCGCCGCCGGCTCCGCCGCTGGTAATCAGTATGATGTGGCGATCGACCGGCAATTCCAGCAAATGACGCGCGGTCATTCTGTCCGGCAAGGGGCCGAGAAAGCGGGGATGCACAGGAAACCCGGTCAATGAGAGCTTGGACTTGGTAACGCCGAGTTGCATAAGCCGCTTGACGGCCTGCGGAGTCGGCAGCAGGTAGTGATCGGCCCTGTCGGAAGCCCAGGAAGCGTGGATGCTTACCAGATCGGTCACGACGGTAACGACCGGCCAGCTGGCCGAGGTTTCGTCCCGATAATCGCAGATCGGACGGACCGCGAGCGGGTGAATCACAACGACCAGATCCGGCCCGAACCCTTCGATTGTCTGATGAATATGAGCGCGGGCAAACTGATAAAGAAATTTTGAGGCAAAATTCATGAATCCCGTAAAGTCAGCCAAGCGAAACAATAGGTTGTAAAGGCCGATGCTCCTGGCAGAGAAAAAAGCATAAATCTCCGGTGCGTTGCGAATGCCAGGCAAGCGACTGGCCCTGAGCAGATCGACCATCTCAAAGCGGATTTCCGGATCAAGCCGGCTAAGGCTGGCAGCGATGGCGTTTGCGGCGCTGCGATGACCGCCGCCCGTATCCGATATGATAAACAATATGCGTTTGCTCATGCGAAATGACCCTTTCCATAATATTGCCGTTTCATTTTACCATATCCCGCAAGCAGGTCGATATAGCTGCCTTGCTCTGCCGCTCGTTGCAGGGGCCAGAGTGAAATGATAGAATAAGACGCAAACGGGATGAGTGGCTGGAGGTAAGGCAATGGGACGGGTATTCGATTCAGTGATCGCTTTTTTGCAGGATGATGATTGGCGTTATGAGGAAATTCCCGGCGAACTGGCTGTACGATTCAGTTTTTCTGGCAAAAACGCCCGCTATGAATGCTTTGGGCAGGCGAATGAAGACCATGAGATTTTTGTCTTTTACTCCATCGTACCGATCCGGGTACCCGAGGCGCAACGCCATATCATGGCCGAATTACTGGCGCGGATCAACTACGGCTTAAATATCGGCAATTTCGAGTTGGACATGAATGACGGGGAGTTGCGTTATAAAACCAGCGTCGATGTCGAGGGGGGCGAATTGACCCGGCGAATGGTCGAAACATTGATCGCAGTAAATATATCGACGACTGACCGCTATTTTATGGCATTTACCGATGTGCTTTACGGAGGGGTTGCTCCGCTGGAAGCCGTCGGCAAAGTGGAACGCCCCGACCCTTCCACCAGGAACTGAAGCTGCGATCGAGTCATCAAACAGAGGTGCGAGGTGTTTGAGATATGCAAAAGAAACTGCTATTGGTCGATGATGAAGAAAATGTATTGCGGTCCTTGGAACGGGTTTTTGTTCCAGCCGGGCATCAAGTTTTGACGGCGACCAGCGCTGAAGAGGCGTTGGCGCTGTTGGCCCATGAATCGGTGGATCTGGTGATCAGCGACATGCGGATGCCGGGCATGGACGGACATCAGTTCCTGAAGCAGGTCCGTTCGCTTTACCCTGCCATCATGCGGACGATACTCAGCGGTTTTGCCGAAGGCAGGGACGTAATCAACTGCCTGCGCGACGGTTCGGCTCGGATGTATATCTTAAAACCCTGGGACAACACCCGGCTGTTGGTCGAAGTGGAAAAACTTCTGCAACTGGGTGAACTGTTCTCGCGACGACAGTTGTTGGAGGTTTTTAATAACCTGCGCGATTTGCCGACAGTCCCGGAGATGTATTCACGTGTATGTGCGTTGGTCGAGGACGATGCCGGAGTGGAAGAGATCGCCCGGGTTGTGGAGCAGGACCAGACGGTGACCGCAAAATTGCTGCAGGTCGCGAATTCGGTGTATTATAACATGAGTACAGGCTCGGTCCGCCAGGCCATTATTTATATGGGACTGACCAATCTGAAGACAGTCGTGCTCGGCCTGACCGTCCTCAAGCAGTTGGACGGCTTGCACGGCGGCTTCTTTTCCAAGGACGTCCTTTGGGATCATGCCGACCGGGTCAATCGGATGACCCATGCCATTTTTGAACGTTGCGTGGGTCGCAGCATGAAGGATAGTGAAGCCACTGCGGGCTTGTTGCACGACATCGGGCGGATCTTGTTGCTGAAGGATTATGCCCAGCCGTATGCCGGGGTGTCGCGGTCTGTTTTTCAAAACAAGGAAACCACGTTTCGCGAGACGGAAAAAAGCCTTATGGGGATTTCGCATGATGAAGTCGGCGGCTTCTTGCTGAATTGGTGGAGTTTGCCGCATCCCATCGTAGAAGCGGCCATGTTCCATCACGATCCTTTGAATTCGGCGGTGTTGAACCGGGAGGTGGTCGCGGCTGTTCATGTTGCCGACTATTTTGCCTGGAAACAGAAGAAGGCGCTGGTGATGCCGAAGCTGGAACCCGCGGCGCTCGAACTGTTGGGGACGGACCTGGCAACCTGCGAAACCCTGTTTTCGTGATTGGTTGGCAGTCGTAAGCTCTTAGCCGAATCTGAGGAAAGGGTGCCAAGCATGGATGTGTTTTTGGCCCGTCAACCCATATTTGACCGAAATATGAATGTCTATGCCTATGAACTGCTGTTCCGCCGCGGCAGCGGTGAAAACTTTTTTGATGCCGTCGATCAGGAGAAGGCTTCGACCGAAGTGTTGACCCATGGCTTTTTTTCCATGGACATTCAGCAGGTCGCTTCAGGCAGGCGAGTATTCGTCAATTTTACACAAGAGTTGTTATTGTCGGGTTTGGCGCATCTATTGCCCAAAGAGTTTTTGACCGTCGAGATTCTCGAGACTGTCGAACCGGTTCCGGCTATCGTCCACGCCTGTGAAAAGCTTGTCGCGGCCGGCTATTCGCTGGCGCTGGATGATTTTGTCTTTGCCGAAAAATATCAGCCACTGATCAATCTGGCCGATATCATCAAACTTGATTTTCTCAACTCGACAAAACAACAACGCGAGCGATTGTTCCGCAGTCAAGTTCCCGGTCGCGTCAGACTGTTGGCGGAAAAGGTCGAAACACAGGCGATGCTTGATGAAGCGATAGCTTCGGGTTGCGTATATTTCCAAGGGTATTTTTTTAGCAAGCCGGTCATTCTGCACGGCAAAGACATCGCTCACTCCCAACTCGCCAGGTTGCAACTGATGCAAGAAATCCAGAACAGCGAGCTGGACTGGACGATACTGGAAGACGTTTTTCGGCGCGAAGTCGGTTTGGCCTACAAACTTTTGAAATATATCAATTCACCTGTGTTTGGCTTACGAGGCCAGGTGGCTTCGATTGCCCACGCGATGAAAATGCTTGGACAGCGCGAAATGGCTAAGTGGCTGATGCTGATGGTGTTCAGGTCGCTTGGCGAACAAAAGCCGGCAGAGGTTATGGCCACGGCTGTGATCCGGGCGCGTTTTGGCGAATTGCTGGCGCAGCAGGTCGATTTGCCGGTTATGCCGGCGACGGTTTTCTTGACGGGGATGTTTTCGTTATTGGATGTGTTTTTGGGTAGGCCGATGGAAGAGCTGATCCGCGAAATGCCGATCGATGACAAAGTCCGTGCGGTGTTAGGCGGGGAACCTGGTCCTGCCACGGATTTGCACCGATTGGTGCTGGCCTATGAAAAAGGCGACTGGCCGACAGTCGTTTCCCTGGCAGGTGTGTTTGGCATGAAAGGCAGTGCGGTAGCCAAGGCATATAGCGGAGCATTGGCCTGGTATAATCAGTTTACGGCCGTAAACGCCTGAAAAAGAATTCTGCGGCGCTTGTGGCAAGAAAGCAGGAAATGCAGGCGGAGAACGCGAAGAATAGCCTCATGACCCGGATGCGCAGAAAATGGAGGGATTGGAAATGGAAGTTCATGTTGCAAGACAACCGATATTTAATGTGGACAAGAAGGTCATCGGCTATGAACTTTTATTCCGCAATGGAACCGGCGATTTTTTTCCTGGGTCGGACAAGGATCAAGCCACTGCCGATGTCATCAACAGCAGCTTTTTTCTCAAGATTGTCGATGATTTAGCCGGTGGCAAAAAAGCGTTTATCAATTTCACGCCGCGGCTGATGAAACAGGAAATGATGACGATCTTGCCGGCAAAGGTGCTGGCGGTCGAGTTCTCTGAAGACAAAGATCCGGAAGTGTTGGCCGCTTGCCGACATTTGAAAGAAAAAGGCTATATGGTTGTGTTGGATGATTTCGTCTATCATCAGGACATGACTGAAATCGCCAAGACGGTGGATATGGTCAAAGTGGACTTTGTGAAGACCAAAGAAGCCGAGCGCAAGGCCATCGCCGCCCAGTTGGCGCCGTTGGGCGTCTCCCTGTTGGCGGAAAAAGTCGAAAGTTATTTCGATTTCAAGCAAGCGAAAGATTTCGGTTATCAGTATTTTCAAGGCTATTTTTTCGGGCGGCCGGAAATCTTTACCGGACGAGACATCCCGGGCTATACGGTGAATTATCTCAACATGCTGCGGGAAGCCAGCCGTATGGAAATCGACTTTGACAAGATGGAGCAGATTTTCCGGCGCGATGTTGCGTTATCATTCAAATTGCTCAAATTCATCAACTCCTCTTTCTTTGGCGTGCGCAACAAGATTTCTTCCGTTCGCCAGGCTCTGGTCATGCTGGGGCGCAAAGAGATCCTGAAATGGATTTCCTTGCTGGCACTGCAGAACATTGCCCAGGAAAAACCGGATGAAATCGTGGTGCTTTCTTTGATCCGGGCGCGGTTTGGTGAACTGTTGGCGTTTCAAATGGGCTGGAGCAAGCGGAGCAATCAGGCTTTTTTGGTCGGCTTGTTCTCTTTGGTCGATGCGATGCTGGACCG
>CAZOJA010000034.1:0-11813 GCA_964579955.1 uncultured Veillonellaceae bacterium
CAGATTGATCGGTTGCGATCCGAATAAACGATCAAACATTCCTCTTCACTCCTTTGCAAAAATCCTCACAACTTTGTAATAAACAAATTCGACATCAAGCAAAAATATCCTGCCGGTTGGTAGTGAACCACCCTTCCGGGTGGTTCACTACCAAAAAGCATTTCTACTTCTTCAGTTTTTTCAGTTCATCAATCAATTTTTCATTCAGCACTTTTATGTAGGTCCCCTTCATGCCGAGTGATTTGGACTCAATCACACCGGCGCTCTCAAATTTACGCAACGCATTGACAATGACCGATCTGGTGATTCCGACACGGTCAGCGATCTTGCTGGCAACCAGCAGCCCTTCATTTCCTTCCAGCTCTCCCAAGATATGCATGACAGCTTCCATTTCCGAATAGGACAACGTGCCCAAGGCAACCTGGATCGTAG
This sequence comes from uncultured Veillonellaceae bacterium, assembly GCA_964579955.1. GTDB lineage: Bacteria > Bacillota > Negativicutes > UBA1444 > UBA1444 > UBA1444. The sequence goes on from CAZOJA010000034.1 coordinate 433, forward strand.
CCATTTTTCTCGCATCATCCTCAATACGCTCGGTACGGTCGCGCAAGAACTCAATCCCTACGACAGTGGCTGCATACTCGGCCAGAATAAGATCATCATCGACGAATGGTTCGTTAAAGGTGGCGACAATCAGGGTTCCCAAGCGCTCACCTGCGCCATAAATCGGCACGACTGTCGTGAATTTCTCATTGGCGATGCAAGGAGTATCTGTACTGAATGCGCACATTCCATTGTTCAAAGTCAGGTTCTCCGACGTTTCCAGCACTTTGGACAACCAATTTACGTAGCGCTCAGGAAAACGTCCCGTCTTCAGAACTTTTTCCATCATCAGGGTACATTCAAACTCATCTACGATGCTATAGCCAAGAATTTTTCCATCCCGATTCACCAGATAAACATTTGCTGTCATTACTTCGCTAAGAGTCTTGGACAAATCGGCATAAGCAATTTTCTCGACCTTTTCCAGCAACCGGCTGATTTTCCGTGTTTTTTCCAACAATACGCTCGCCATGGGGAATTCCACCTTTCATCTATTCTTTTCGACAATTTTGGGAAAAACAATAAGGACTTCATGCCCTCGGATGTGAATTTCGGTACACAGACAATAGTCTTTCACTGGACACATGGGTGTAAACCTGAGTAGTCTTCAAACTGACATGGCCCAACAATTCCTGGACTGAACGCAAATCAGCGCCGTTGTCCAACAAATGGGTGGCAAAACTATGTCGAAGGGTATGTGGTGTAACTCTTTTTTTTACAGCCAAGGTATCCACGTATTTTGCCAAAATTCTGCGGATGCTTCGATCGCTCAAAGGAGTCCCGCTATGATTCAGAAACAGTCGGTCCATTGTTCTGTCCTGCTTTTGGCAAAGCAAGGGACGACTGTTCTGTAGATAGTCCGTAATGGCCCCAACCGCTTTTTCGCCGATGGGCACGATCCTTTCTTTTGAGCCTTTGCCAAACACCAGAATGTATTTCTCCTCCAAGTCAATCCTGGTCAGCGTCAGATCGGTCAGTTCGGAAACCCGAATGCCTGCGCCATAAAGCAATTCCAGAATCGCCAGATCCCGTCTGCCTAAAACGCTATCCTCAGGCAACAACATCAATGCGTCAATTTCCGGGATGTCGAGAAACTGAGGCAACCGTCGTTCCAGTTTGGGCGTGCGGATTCCGACGAAGGGGTTCACCTCTAGCAATTGTTCACGGCACAAATACCTGCCGAATGACCGCAGTGCCGCAATATGCCGGGCAATCGACCGCCGGGAGTATTCGCGGGTGACGAGCGATGCCAGATAACGGCGAGCCACGTAGGCATCCAACATGGACAACTGAAAATCGCCGGCAACGATCCGGCGCAAAAACACCATAAATTGTTCGATATCCCGGCGATAACCGGCAACGGTATGCGGTGAAACATTTTTTGCACCCTGCAGGTATTCGAGGTACGGCTCGAGAAAAATCGCCGCTTCATTGCTCATTCACTATTTGCCCCATCTGTTCTGCTAATCTTTTGGGATTTATTGTAGCACAACAAAAAAAGTGTGGCAATACTATTGTCACACTTTTCGCAATTGTTTTCGAAAACGTCCATTTTCGTCAAATGCTATCCTGTTTAGCTTTCGGAGTTTTTTTCGCAGGTTTTTGCTTTGTTTTTGCCGTTTTTGACGATTGACTCGCTGGTTTTTCAGTTTTGACCGATTTCTTTGTCGATTTTGTTGTTGACGATTTATTCTTGGCGACCGGGTTTGACTTAAGTTTCGACTTAGCCTTCGGGAGGGCTTCTTTCTTACGAGGCGTAGGCGCCGCAGGTTTGCGCGCCTTCTCCACCGTATCTTCGCCAGAAACAGATTCTTGTCCGGCACGTGTCGGACAGGAAGCATTGCTGCATTCTACGATCAACGGTTGGTTGCGGTACTTTTTTTCGACCATGAACGAGCCGCAAACCGGGCAAGGTTCACTGACCGGCTTGTTCCAAGAGACAAAGGCGCAAGCCGGATAATCGCTACAACCATAAAATAACCGCCCGGCTTTGGATTTGCGTTCCACAACCGGTTTTTCGCACAACGGACAGGCTACGCCGATCTCCTTTACGATCGGTCGTGTCGTCCGGCATTCGGGAAAGTTCGTGCAGCCGAGAAAAGACCCGAAACGGCCGTGTTTGACAGCCATGAATGCTCCACAGTTCTCACAGACAATGTCTGTGATTTCTTCCGGCACTTTGACTCGGGCCGCTTCTTTCTCGACTCGTTCCAGCGTATCCATGAACGGTTCGTAAAATTGTTCCAGCAAATTCCGCCAATCGACTTCTCCCTGCGCGACATCATCCAGCTTTTTTTCCATCGTTGCGGTAAAATCAGTATCGACAATCGCAGGAAAATGTTCTTTGAGCAAATCACTGACAATAAACCCCAGCGGTGTCGGTTGAAACTTTTTTTCCGCTTTGACAACATAACCGCGACCCTGTATCGTATCGATAATCGGTGCATAGGTACTGGGGCGACCGATCCCTTTTTCCTCCAGCAGCTTGATTAAAGCTGCTTCGGTGAATCGCGCCGGTGGTTCGGTAAAATGTTGCTCGGGGCGAATTTCCTTTGCTGTCAGCATTTCACCCTCGGCAAGCGGTGGCAGTAATTTGTCGCTGGCCGCGTTCCCCTGTCCCTCGGAAGCATCCGCATACACGGCCATATAGCCGGGAAACCTCAGGATCGATCCATTGGCCTTCAAACCATACTTACCGGCGGCAATGGTCACAGACATCGTGTCAAAAACGGCCGGACGCATCTGGCTGGCGATGAATCGCTTCCAAATCAGTTCATATACGCGTTTCTGATCGCGGCTAAGCGTCCCCGGCAGTTCATCCACAGAGACTTCCGGCAGGGAAGGCCGAATTGCTTCATGCGCATCCTGCGCCGCCTTTTTTGCGTATTGCGGCGGAGAAGCAGGCAAGTATCGGCTCCCCAGATTGGTTTCCACCCATCGGCGAGCCTGCGCCTGTGCTTCATTCGACACCCGGGTAGAGTCGGTGCGCATATAAGTGATATGCCCGGCTTCGTATAATTGTTGAGCCAGCATCATCGTCTTCTTTGCGCTATAACCGAGTTTATGGGACGCATCTTGCTGTAGGGTACTGGTGATATAAGGCGGATAAGGTTTTCGCTGACGGTCGCCGCGTTTGACCTGTTCGACCACAAATTCGGCGTTTGACAGCTCTTGTATTGTAAACTCAGCCATTTCAGCAGAAGAAATGACGAGCTTTTTTCCTTCCATCGTGCTCAGTTCGGCTTCAAATCCGACTGCTGCAGCGTCTTTCTGTTCGAGAGTGGTATGAATCGACCAGTACTCAGTCACTTCAAACGCTTCAATTTCGCGTTCCCGGTCACAGATCAACCGGACGGCGACTGACTGCACGCGGCCGGCGCTCAGGCCGCGGCGCACCTTCTTCCACAACAACGGACTCAATTTGTAGCCGACGATTCGGTCGAGCACCCGCCGCGCCTGCTGTGCATTCACTTTGTTGTCGTCAATTGTCCGGGCATGTTTAAGCGCCTCGACCACAGCCGTTTTGGTGATCTCATTGAATTCAATACGGCAAGGGTCGTTTGGCGATATATTCAGCAAAGTCGCCAGATGCCAGGCAATTGCTTCTCCTTCACGATCCGGGTCAGTGGCCAGATATACTTTATCTGCTTGCGCGGCTTGTTTCAGCAATTCTTTCAGCAAATCGCTCTTGCCGCGCACAACGATGTATTTCGGCTCAAAACGCGCCTCGACATCAATGCCGAGCTGGCTTTTCGGCAAATCGCGCAAATGTCCCATCGAGGCCTTGACCGTGAACTCGTTTTTACCGAGATATTTCTCGATGGTGGCCGCTTTTGCCGGTGATTCGACTATTACTAGATTTTTCGCCATATCGTCACTCCCTGGCTACCTTTATATATCGCATGGACCGGTCCTTTTCCACCCGTCCGCAAAGTTCAAGTTGCAGCAATAATACCTGTATCTCGGCGGTACTCAAATCTACTTCGTGCAGAATCTCGTCCACCGATCTGGCCTGCTCGTTGGATAACGCGGCAAGGACAGCTTGTTCCGGCTTTGTAAGGCTTCCCGTATCGTTTTGTCCGACGCAGCTGCCGTTGCCTCCCATCTCCTGAAAAAGCTCCTCAACACTGCCAATCAATCGCGCCCCTTGCTGAATCAAACGGTGGGTCCCTTTGCTGGCATCTGAAAAAACGCTGCCGGGAATCGCATACACATCGCGATTTTCTTCCAAGGCAAAATCCGCCGTAATCAACGCGCCGCTTTTTTCTGCAGCCTCGACGACCAGAACCGCTACAGACATCCCCGCGATAATTCGGTTTCGCGCCGGAAAACGTCCCGCCGTCGGCGGCGTGCCGGGAGGATATTCCGAAATCACGCAACCGGTCTGCGCAATCTGTTCGATCAGCTTTCTGTTTTCCGGCGGATATGCAATATCGACGCCGGAACCCAATACCGCAATCGTGGGGCTTCCACCGGCCAGGGCCCCTTCGTGGGCTGCAGAGTCAATTCCTCTTGCCGCCCCGCTAACAATCGCAACTCCACCGCGAGACAGAGTTTCACTGTAGGATCGGGCCACATTTCGACCGTAAGGGGTGGCGTGCCGCGATCCCACCACTGCCAGACAGTTTGCCTGTGATGGCAAATGGCCCCGATAAAACAAGAGCGGCGGCGGATTGTAGCATTGACGCAAAAGGTGCGGGTAGTCATCGTCATCCAGACTGCAAATGCGGATTCCTCTCGTCTGCCAGTCTGCAAGAACCGCTTCGGGGTCCTGAATCGACCGTTGCCGTGTCAACTGTTCGATATCCCTTGCGTTCAGAACTCCCGCCCGGCTCAACTCCACCGCACTCGCCCGCCAGACCGTCCGTGCATCACCAAAGAACTGCTTAAGCCTTTCCAGCCGGGCTCCGCCGATTCCCGGCGTCGCCAGGATCAACGCTTCATAGAGATGTCTCATCACTACCTCTATATGAAAACAATTAAGTAATACGGTCCTAATTATAGTCCCGCAGCGAAAGCGGGGTCAAGCAATAAAAAAAGGCGGCGCTGCTTACTCCGGCCGCAATCGTTTAAACAAAGCATTTATTTAACCCATCCCAGCTAACTTTTTTCCATAATCGGACCTCTGCTGGAACTTGGTTGATAAACAGTCCAGCCATCTCAGCGACGGTTCTGCCATTAGCAAGTGGAAGCTGCGGTGCGATATCATTCAACGGGATCAGCACAAAGCCGCGGTGAAGAATTTCCGGATGGGGCAGCTGCAGCTCGGGCAACGAGATCTGCTGCCCATCGTATTCCAACAAATCGATGTCAATGATTCGCGGTCCCCAGCGCCTGGTCCTGACCCGGCCCAGTTCTGCCTCCACCGCCAGGCAGCGCTGCAGCAGAGCAAGCGGCGGCAGTCTTGTTTCCAAACTTGCGGCCATATTCAAAAAATCAGGTTGGTCCATATCGCCAACCGGTCTGGTTTCATAGAGGTTCGATGTATTGGCGATGCGCAAGCCTCCTGCTTGCTCGAGTCGCTGCAGCGCCTGCTCCAGCTGATGCTCACGTTTCCCCAGATTGCTGCCCAGCCCGATCAGAATCATACGAAGCGCTCCCGGCTGATTTCCAGCTGAACCCAATTTAGCACGCCTTTTAACGGCACGGCAGGTTTACGGATCCGAACCGTAACGGCAGCCACAGCTTCGACTGTTAAAACCTGGTCCGCGATTCTCTGCGCCACCCTTTCCAAAAGATTATAGCGTTCCTGCTCCACGACCCGCTTGACGCTCTCAAAAATCGACACATAATCGACCGCATCCTGCAAGCGGTCTGATTGACCGGGCAATTTTGCATCGACTGAAATATCCAGGTCGACTTCAAATAGTTGACCGTATTGTTGCTCAAACGCTTCACAGCCATGATAGCCGTGGAACTTCATATTATGCAGTGTAATTTTATCCATTTGCAAAATCCCTCCAGTTCTTCAGCGCATCCGTCATCATCGCCATGCGTTTTGCCAGCTTAACGTCATGCACCCGGACGATCGAAGCGCCGTTCATGATCGCATGCACCACCGTTGCGCCAGTTCCCTCAGCCCTCTCCTCAACCGGCAGATTCAGAATTTCACCAATGAATCGCTTGCGCGAAGAACCGACCAAAATCGGACAGCCTAATGCCTTTAATTCCGACAGTCGCGCCAACACTTCCAGGTTTTGCGCCGTATTTTTGCCAAAACCGATTCCTGGATCAATAATGAAATGTTCCTGCGCAATGCCTACTTTTTGACCGATTTCCATGCTGCGACAAAAAAATTCGTTCATTTCATCGATGATATCCCGTTTTGACTCATTCGACGCCCGATTATGCATAATGATGACAGGTGCCTTATGACGGGCGGCGATTTTTGCCATCTCAGAATCCTGCTGTAGCCCCCAGATATCATTGAGAATATGCGCTCCCATCGAAAGCGCTTTCTCCGCTACAACTCCTTTATAGGTATCCACCGATACCGGCACGCTGGACACTGCCAGAATTTTTTCCAGTACCGGCAACAACCGCACCTGTTCTTCATGGGCCGAGATTTTAACCGCACCATAAGGTCGGGTCGATTCGGCGCCCACATCAATGAGGTCCGCTCCGTCTTCAATCATTGCCAAAACTTTCCGAACAGCAGCATCGCATTCATTGTGCTTGCCGCCATCGGAAAAGGAATCCGGCGTCAGGTTCAAGATTCCCATGACCAGTGTTTTTCGCGGCTGGATCGACAATTCTGAAGTACCCAGAGAATAATGCCTGACCGGGGGGTTCATGGTATTGCTTAAGGTCCTTTCGATCTCTGCCGAAATATGGGGCAATCCCCAGGGCTGTTGTCGCAATTGCGCCAAAGCCTGACGATACTGCTTCATCGTTCCGCAAATCAGCACCGGAGTCACAGCTACACTCAAATCGGCCGTTCCCCGTGCAACCGCCACTTCCGCCCCTTTGGCCAAAAAAGTCTGTTTCAGAAGATTCGCCGCTTTGGTCGCAATGTTATCGATATACACAGTTTTAAAAGACGCTTTCGGCACCATGATCGAAACACCGACCGAATCGCATCCCATGCTTTGCATCAAGCGCCTGATTTCGTCTTCGCCGGCCAAATTCAGCACCCGCGCAGGGCTACTCATATTATCCCTCCTGTCTTGTCCTGTTGCAGCCTGATTAACGATATTGTATCATAGTAACAATCAATCAAGGAAACAGACCTAGAAAAGCATCAAGGAGGCTCTCCCAATGAAGCAACGCTTGCCGTTCGATCAATGCAACCTTCCGATCGATGAAATACGACGCGGTTATTACAGTGACAGCTACTTTGTCCGAACAAAGCAGATTCTGGAAAACGATAACTACAACCCGCAAGTCCTGATGCAGGTGTTTCAGCGTCAGCACTCCGTGCTGTGCGGAGTGGACCATGCCATCGCCATTCTGAAAACATGCGCCACTCACCCTGAGCAATTGAAAATTCGGGCCATGTTCGATGGAGACCGGCTCAATCCTTGGGAAACGGTAATGACCATAGAGGGCAGGCTGGCTGATTTTGTCCATCTGGAAACAGTATATCTCGGCGTTCTGTCGCGTCAGACCAAAATTGCCACCAATGTTGACCGGGTAGTCCGGGCCGCGGCCGGCAAGCCGGTACTGTTCTTCCCGTCCCGGTTCGATCATTACGCCGTGCAGGCCGAAGACGGCTATGCCGCCAAAATAGGCGGCGTCACCGGTGTATCCACCCCTGCCAATGCTTCTTATTGGAATGGCCAGGCAATGGGAACCATCCCCCATGCGTTGATTGCCGCTTACAATGGCGATACTCTGGCTGCGACCGAAGCTTTTGACCGACATATCGATCCGGCCATCAACCGGGTCGCCTTGGTCGATTTCGATAACGACTGCGTTCGCACCGCCTTGGAAGTGGCGAGAAAATTCGGTCCCCGCTTGTATGGAGTCCGCCTGGATACTGCCGATACCTTGGTGGATGTTTCGGTATTGCCCTATATGGGCTCATTCAAACCTACCGGAGTCTGCCCCCGTTTAGTCCGCAATGTAAGGGAAGCGTTGGACGCCGAAGGTTTTCAGCATGTAAGAATCATGGTTTCCGGCGGCTTTACGGCGGAAAAAATCCAGGCCTTTGAAGCGGAAAGCACGCCGGTTGACGTCTATGCTGTCGGCAGCAGCCTGTTTAATGACAATGTCAACTACACCGCAGATATCGTGTCCTTGGAAGGAAGGCCTTGTGCCAAGGTCGGCCGCCAATATCGGGACAATCCTCGACTCTATCCTGTTGATTGAGCCTGCGTTCCAAAACCTTCAAGGTGGCGCATACTGCGTCGCCTTTTTATTTTTCCTCCACTGCCAGGCGAAGTTGCACCGCTTCGGCGACATGTTGGTAGCCGATGGTTTCATGGTCAGCCAGGTCGGCAATCGTTTGCGCAACTTTGATGATCCGGTCATAGGAACGGGCATTCAGTTTCATCCTTTCGAATGCTTGGCGCAATAGCTCCTGCGCTTCCTTATCCAATTTACAGAGCTGCTTCAACTGTCGATGATTCATTTGCGCATTGCAGAAAACCCCCGCTGAAACAGCGCCCAAGCGGAGGGCTTGACGCGCCCGCGCCGTTGCAACTCTGCCGGCAATCATGCGGGAGGTTTCCGCGTTCTGCTCACAAGCCATTTCGTCATAGCGGAGTCGCGGCACATGGATATGCAGATCGATCCGATCCATCAATGGCCCGGATATTCGCCGCAGATATCGCTTGATTTCCGCTGGACTGCATTGACATTCACGCAACGGATCACCCAGATAACCGCACGGGCACGGATTCATCGCCAATACCAATATAAATCGCGACGGGTAAGTGAAAGTCGAATTTAATCTAGCCACAGTCACCTGACCATCTTCAATCGGTTGCCGCAAAACCTCGAGAACCTGGCGGGGAAATTCGGTCAACTCATCCAAGAACAGCACGCCGTTATGCGCCAGAGTCACTTCTCCCGGACGGGGTATCCGACCGCCACCAGCCATCGCGGCAGCGGAAACGGTGTGGTGAGGTGAACGGAACGGACGTTGCTCCACCAAACCGGCCGTCGGCCCCAATAAGCCGGCTACGCTGTATATTTTCGTAACTTCCAGCGCTTCTTCTTTGTTCATCGGTGGCAAGATGCCGGCGATTCGTCGGGCAAGCATGGTTTTTCCGGCTCCCGGCGAACCCGTCATCAGCAGATTGTGCCCGCCTGCCGCAGCAATTTCCAGTGCCCGCTTGGCTGCCTGTTGTCCCTGGACATCACAGAAGTCATCAGCCGGTCTCGAAGCTATCTTGGCAGTTGCCTGCATTTCAACCGACGCTTCGGTTATCAGATCCGGCGACGGACCAGTCAGAATGGCGATTACCGATTGAAGGTCATCAGCGGTTACAGCCTTAATCGCATCGACCACTCTTGCTTCAGCGGCATTTTGCTTCGGTAAAATAATCATCCTCATCCCCGCTAGCTGGCACATGATCGTCATTGGCAAAACCCCATTGATTCCGCGTAGTTTTGCATCTAGCGACAACTCCCCCACGAGAACGGATTCCTCCAATCCGACAGCGGCAATTTGGCCGGATGCGACCAAGATTCCGATCGCAATCGGCAAATCGAGTCCTGACCCGTCTTTCTTTTGGTCGGCTGGTGCAAGATTGACAGTGATACGTCGGCAGGGTACCTCGTAGCCCGCGTTGCGGATTGCCGCACGAACCCGTTCTTTGGACTCACGCACCGCCGTATCTGGCAAACCGACAATCTCCATGCCTGGAATTCCGTTGGAAATATCTACTTCAATGCTGAACAACACTCCATTTAATCCCAGAACTCCTGCACCGAATGTTTTGGCAAACATGCTTCTCCTCACCCGCCAAATGCATTTTTAATATGATAGAATTGCGGCCGTTGCCAGTCGGAATGTGTTATTTCGATCACATCAAACCGACAACAGACTTGACTGAGCCGATGACGCTGCAAATATAGACTGGCGGTCTGTATAATCTTCCGTTGTTTGCGAAAATCCACCGCTTCCGCGCCGCTGCCGCAGTGATCGCTGTTACGGCTTTTCACTTCGCAAAACACCAGTGTATCTCCATCTAGGGCCACGATATCGATTTCGCCGGATTTCACCCGCCAGTTGCGGGTCACAATCCGATATTCCTGCGCCAATAGGAAAGCCGCCGCGAGGTCCTCTCCGCGGCGGCCTTTTGCAACACAGTCCATTTTTTTCACCTGCGGGCTTTCAATTTTTCAGCAGCCCTTCCATCCATTCGATATACATACGCCAATACATTGGCAACCGCCTGATATAACTCGGGCGGGATTTCACGGTCCAACTCCACCGCCATCAACAGCTGGGTGACCGTCTGGTTCTGATATACCGGCACGGCATGACGCTTGGCAATAGCCAACAGTTGCTCTGCAACGAAGCCTTTGCCCTTCGCCACGACCCTCGGTGCACTATCGCGGTCGCGGTCGTAGCGAATGGCCACGGCTTCCTGCGGCGGTTTCTGCCTGGCATTATCCATCGCCTTGTCCTCCCGGACGGATTCTGCCAGCTACGGCAATTTTTTTCAATTCCAATGAAGTACCTGCCATCTCTTTGCGCAACTCCGGCAAGGCAGTCCGAAACTCGGAAGCCGCTGCCGGGTCGGCAAACCGACTGAAAATTGAAAGATATTTTTTCTCCTGTAATCGGAAACTCAGATCGACGGTCCCGATATGCTCCGTTGCCAGAGAAATGCGGACCCATATTTCCTGCTCCGGCAACTGGCCGCCACCGCGCTCTCTTTTTTCCTCAAACACCTGAATCAGAGCAGGATATGGCCGTTCAAGACCAGGAGCGTACAAGGGAAGCTGCATCATGAAACTGCGCGAACCACTATCTTCACGTGGTGTGCGAAACGCTTCGGGTTGTTCAAATGTACTACGAAGCTCTTTCAGAACAGCGGTCAGCTGCTGTCGTTCCAGCGGCTCCATACGCAACCACGGCTCAAGATCAGCCGTTTTGACAGCAACCCAAAACTGTAGCACTGCCGGACGCTCTTCCCGTTCAGCCAGTTTTTTCAACCATTGGGGAGCGGTTTGTGCTAATGTCTGATAAGCGGTCGGAGTCACTTTTGCCTCAGGAAGGAGATTATCTGCATAAATAAGTTCCGGCAGCATGGTGAGCAATTTTTGCATCAGTTCCGGACGCGTTGCAGCAGTGGACAATAGCAGTTCAAACCGGCCGACAAGAGAAACTGGCGTCACTGGGCCAGTGGGCGCTCCGGCAGCTGTTAAGGTCGGCAATTCGGTGATCC
>CAZOJA010000034.1:11913-14868 GCA_964579955.1 uncultured Veillonellaceae bacterium
CGGCAACTCGTTCAAGGTTTGAACTGCAGCCCAGGCCCGGACCAGTTCCGGCCTATCGGTTGTTCGCGACAGTTGCAGGATGCGCGGGTCCGCCTGATGAATCCATTTGGCCATTGCAGCAACAAACTCCGGCGATTTTGTATCGTCGGACATTCCGTCCAGCGCAAATGCAACCGCATCGACCCATTCTGCCAAATCGGGGGCAAGTCTTCCTGCCGCCGCGCTCTGCGCCGCCAGGCGATTCAGATAGACGCTCGTTTGAGGCGGAATCTGCATCTCCTCTGCGATTGATTGCAGGATTGTCATGGTTGACTTGATGACTTCCGATGCCGATTGACCCGACAAAAGCTTCGATCCCGTATCCGCCTGTCCCTGTGGCACAGGCACCCCCTCACCGCTGTATCGATCCGCAGCCATCCCCTCTGAAGTCACTCTGACTGCATCAAGCAAGTTGGTTAGTTCGGGTACCCGTTCGACAAACTCCAGTTCCGAAATCATCTGGCGAAGAGTTTCGCTAATGACCCGATTTTCGCGAGCCAAACCTGAAATCCCTTGGGCCAGAGCAGCCGATACTGGGTTGGCGCCGGAAGAATCTGACTTTCCCTGTTCTGTCTGGCCTAATTGATTCGTGGAAAGCGACCCGACAGCTTGATCCAGACGGCTCCGTGCAGCCTGCGGCAACAGTTCAACCAAGGTCTCCCGCCGTGTCAACAACTTGGCAAAGGATTGCAGCAAATCCGGAAATAAAAACTCCGAATCCGGCATGCTTTCGGCAACTGCCACTACAACTTCGGCAGATGAGGTAGCGTCGGTCGCCACTTTTCCCTTGGCGGCCTGGTCAAGTTTTAGCGTGGCGTCCCGCATCAACTCATCAATTTTCATCGGCCGACCTCCAATGCTTGACCGGCGAAAAACTGCGCCGGTGAATGGCACAGGGCCCAAGTGTCTGAAGCACTTTCAGGTGAGCTGCCGTTCCGTAACCCTTATGCTGTTTGAATCCATATTCCGGATAAACGGCATCCAGTTCTTCCATCAAATCATCGCGAATCACTTTGGCGATAATCGATGCAGCGGCAATACTGGCGCTTAGCGCATCGCCATGAATGATCGGCACGCAGGGAACCGCTAGGTCAGGCAAAGGCATTGCGTCGGACAACACCAGGTCATAAGAATCCCCCAACCCTCGAAGCGCCTGCATCATCGCAAGTCGGGACGCCTGATAAATATTGATAAGGTCAATCTCTGCCGGAGAAATTTGGCTCCAGGCGCAGGCAATCGCTTGATCCCGAATCTCGTTGAATAGCAAACGACGCCGTCGTTCGGTCAGTTGCTTCGAATCGTTCAGTAACGGCATTTCAAGCCCAGCGGGCAAAATAACCGCTGCCGCAACCACAGGGCCCGCCAATGGTCCCCGCCCCGCTTCATCGGTTCCGGCTATCCGCCGAAACCCCTGTTGTGCCCAATACATTTCATAAGCATACAGGCCGAACCGTTCCTGCGGTCCCGCATCCTCGAACAGGTCTGTCTGCAACCGTTCACTTTTCTTCCGGTGTTTCAAAAGAAATCGGCCCCAACCGGCCCTGACGAAAATCCGCCAGCATCATCCGGGCCATATTTTCCGTTTGGACCACGCCATCCCTGCCAAGCTGTCCTTGCACGCGGGCTGCCTGTTCCAGCCATTCTTCCGCAGCCGGCTCCATCATTTCTTGCGTTTTGAGATAGCGTTGCCGAAGTTTGCCAGGATAGCGGCGCTCAAGTTGGCGAATCAATTCCAATGCTGCTTCTCCGCTATCAAATATCGTATCCTTGATTGCCCCGCATATTCCGAGCAACAAGGCACTCTGCTGGTTCGGCAGGCTAGGTGGCAATATCCCCGGCGTATCCAGCAAATCGACGTCACTATCGACCCGGATCCATTGACGGCCGCGTGTGACTCCCGGTTTATCGCCGGTTTTCGTAAGCGCTCCCCGAACCACCCGATTGACCAGCGACGATTTTCCGACATTGGGAATTCCGATGATCATCACGCGCACCGGCCGCGGTCGCAACCCTTTACGGGTCAGTTTTTCAATCGCCGGCGCCCCGGCATGCTTGGCCTTCTGGATCAGATTGCGGATACCCTTGCCATCCACAGCATTGATCAATGCCGCCGGACGGCCCCGTTTTTCAAAATAACGGACCCACGCCTCCGTAACGGCCGGATCTGCCAGATCCGACTTGTTTAAAGCGATCACCACTGGCCGGGTGCCGATCAGTTCCTGCAAAACCGGGTTCGCACTGCTCCGTGGCAATCGGGCATCCAGCACTTCAATGACCACATCGACCACTTTGAGATCATCGCTTAATATCCGGGTTGCTTTGGCCATATGACCTGGATACCATTGTATCGTTTTACTCATAAAATAATCTCATTATGGCAATGTCTTGAATTCGGAAGGAGGCCAAAACACCAACATCGCTTTTCCCTTGACCATTTGGAAGGGAACGAAGCCCACGGCCCGCGAACGACTATCCTCCGAATTATTGCGGTTGTCGCCCATGGCGAACAAGTGGCCTTCCGGCACCTTGGTCGCCGGAAAATCACCACGGGTCATTTCCAAGATATACGGTTCTTTGAGCAACTCGCCATTGCGAAAGACTTGGCCCTGCTTCACTTCAATCAGGTCACCGGGTAAACCGATCACCCGCTTGATAAAGTCGCGGCTCGGATCGCGCGGATAGCGAAAAACAATGATTTCTCCCCGTTCCGGCGAACGGAAATAGTAAAGGAACTTGTTAACGACCAGCCGCTCGCTGTGCACGAGTGTCGGTCGCATCGACGGGCCCTCGACCAAGTAGAGCTCGACGATGAAATAGCGGATAAACAAAGCAAGCACGACAGCAATCAGTATAGACACTATCCAGTCCTTGACTTCCTGTCCCCAATTGATTGTTGACAAAAAAACACGACCTCTC
>CAZOJA010000035.1:0-14788 GCA_964579955.1 uncultured Veillonellaceae bacterium
ACCCGGCCAGGTCAACGGTAATAAATACGAAACCCAATTCACGCAGCTGGCGGACTATCGCCGCTGCGTGCTCAGGAATCGCCAGTTTGGCCATTTCATCAGCCGCTACCTCAATCCGGGCCAGATTGCCATGGTGGCGGACGCGAACCTGCCCCTGGCAATACTGCTTTATCACCCTCTCCGCCCGCTCAATCTGCTTCAGTTTTTCAACCGTAATTGGCTGGCCATAGGCTACCCGCGACGAAAGACAGGCTGCACTGGGTCTGTTCCAGGTCGGCAGCCCCCACTGCCGGGAAAGTTCCCTTATTTCTGCTTTGGTAAGACCTACTTCCAGCAAAGGGCTACGCACTTTCTCCAGTTCGTTCACCGCACGCATCCCCGGGCGGTAATCACTCAAATCGTCGGCGTTCGAACCGTCGAGAGCCCAATCGAAGCCACGGGCTGCCGCCCAATCGACCAATGCCTCAAATCGGCCTTTCTTGCAATGATAGCAGCGTTGAGCGTCATTACGGACAAAATCGGCGCTGTCCAATTCATTTTGCATGACAAAAACATGCTCAATCCCGATGAATCGGGCTACATCGATTGCTTCACGCCGTTCAGCTTCCGACAGGGTCTCGGAATCGCAGGTGACGGCGATTGCCCGCTCCCCCAGGGTCCGTTGCGCCGCAGCCGCCAAAAAGGAACTGTCGACGCCGCCTGAAAATCCCACGGCGACACTGCCCAATTGATTCAGCAGCAGGTTGAGTTTTTCCAGTTTGTCCGGCAACACGTACGTTTCACTCCTCTTCCATCAACTCTAGATCTTTTTGAGTCTTGGCTCCACAAACCATGAATGCCCGCAAAAATGAATAGCCATGACAACATCTCCCTGATTCGTCAGGGAATATGACTGTCATAGCCACATCAAAACTCCGCCGGCAAATATTCCTTTCAGTCGCTACGGGCTGCCTTCAGACAGTCGTACCAAAAACTACGGTTATTGGCAGGTTAGCCTTCGTAGAGCTGGGTTGGCGCCGTGGACCACAATTGCTCGAGGTTATAAAACTGGCGTTCCTCGTTGACAAAGACATGCGCCACAAAATATCCATAATCAAGCAAAACCCAGCGCCCTTCGCGATAGCCTTCCTTATGAAGAAATGCCAGGCCTGCCTCGGCCAATTTTTCCTCGATCGAATCCGCAATCGCTTGGACTTGTGTGGTCGAAGTTCCGCTGGCAATCAGGAAAAAATCTGTAACCGGCAACACTTTCTGCATATCCATAACCAGTATGTTCTGCGCTTTCTTTTCCTTGGCCGCAGCAACCGCGACTTCGACAAATTCCTGCGACGTTTTTTCCACTTCGGTCATCCTCTGCCTCCTCATCATTTGATTTGCGTTCTTGCTTCATTATATCCTGTTTCACCGTTCAAGTCATTCGGTTACTTTTTTTCCTTAACCTCTTTGCTGCGTGGCGGTGCAACAAACAACCTTTCAACCACTTTGGCGGTTTCCACGCGGTCTGGCGCCCAATAGCTTACCCCGCCGATATTGGCAAAATTACCGGGAACCATATCCGCCTGAATCTGGTTGCCTTTTAGCGATGGAATGGCGACAAACACTTGCTGGAATGACCATATGGTCATATCGGTCTGAACACTTTCTCGGACAATCGCCAGAATCTGAGGGATTCGTATCAGATTGCCGGGACGAATCGCCTGTGTGGCCAGTGCTTTGAGAAATTTCTGCTGTCGGGCGACGCGGCCGATATCGCCCATCTCATCATGGCGGAACCGTACGTATTGTCCGGCCTGGTGTCCATTCAAGTGCTGGAATCCTTTTTTGAGGTCGATCTTGAGATTCGCATAGGGATCTTCATAGCGCATGTCCGCTTCGACATACATGTCAACCCCGCCCAACGCATCGACAACCCGGATAAATCCCTGCCAATCAGCCACAACATAATGATGCACCGGAATCTTCAAAAAATCCTGGATTGTGGCTTTGGTCAGCTCTACTCCGCCGTAGGCGAAGGAGTGACCGAATTTGTCGGCGGAACTGTGACCCGGTATTGCCACCCGGGTATCACGGGGAATCGACAGCAGACTTACGGCGCCGGTACTTTTATGCACGCCCAGCAACAACATCGAATCAGAGCGGTGCGGACTCGTTTTGGGGTTTTCTATATCGCCGTCATCAACCCCGACCAATAGGATATTGATGCGGTTGCCTGCTTCGCCAGGCCCCCACAAACCGCCATACAATGCCAGATTACGGCCAAGATAGGCAGCGCCGGCCAAAGAAGCGACAACGAACACTACCAAAAACAACGCAGGCCAAAATCGCGACTTCGCAGCGGGATTGGCCTGACTTAACGAGGATTTATATTTCTTTTTCTCATTTTCCATCCCGGCTTGTCTTCAACTCCATCAGCAGATAGTTTCTGCCTTCCACCGTGTTAGGGTGCATCAGTCCGCCATTAGCCACCACAAATAGAATACTGTGCTCATACGCCAGCAGTACTGCCGCGTCAATATCTTCCATCGCCAATTCCCTGATCTTGCGAACTCCGCTGAAATTGCGCCCCGGTTCGATGCAATCCGCAAGGTAGATGATCTTGTCCAGCAAGGACATCCGGGCGGCGCCGGTGGTATGACGCCGGATAGCCTGCAAGATTCGCGGATCGCTGATTTTGAACCGGCGTTCGGCGATAATCGCGCCAAGCGGCGCGTGGATCAGCGCAGGTTGCAACAGTTCTATCGGGCTGGGAATCATTCCGAATTGGCGAGCCGTTTTGAGCAGTTCTTCGCCTTTAAGATTGCGGGCGCAGTCATGCAAAATCCCGGCGATTCTCGCCGGCTCGATTTCAGCATCCCATCGCTCGGCCAAACGCACCGCCGTCTGACTTACGTCGCGGCAATGCCGGAATCGGGCCGGACGAAGTTCATTGGCTAGTGTAACAATAATTTCATTGTATTCCATCGAATTATTTCCGGTACAATCCTTCCTTATGGATATAGTGCTCGACATTTTCCGGCACAAAATACCGAATTGATTTGCCAAGCCGAACCCGTTCACGAATGTCGGTCGAAGAAATCTCCAGTTCAGGCGTTGTCAGACGATGAATTCGCTCCATCGCTTTCGGACCCAGACGTTCAATTTCCTGTTCGATCGTACGCACCTGCCCGGGGCGCGAAGCAGCGACAAAGTGGCACAAATCGAGCAGTTCGTTGATGTTGTTCCAGGTGTGCAGTTCCAATATGGCATCTGTGCCGGTCAAAAAGTAAAATTCCGTTCCGGCTGGATATTCCGCCACCAGCGCCCGCACCGTATCGATGGTGTAAGATGGCCCCGGACGGTCGCGTTCAATCGGAGAAACAAAAAAATAAGGGTTGGAATAGGTTGCCATCATCGTCATGATATAGCGGTCAATGGCCGGAGTGACTGCACTGTCATCCTTGTGCGGCGACGTCCCGGTCGGAATGAACAGGACTCTGTCGAGATCGTAATCCATCCGGACCGATTCCGCCATCAGCAGATGGCCCATGTGGATAGGGTCGAAAGTCCCGCCCATGATTCCGATTCGTTGGGGATTGTTGTCCATCTGCATATCTCCCTGCCAGCCTATTTTGCTAACGTAAGTTATATTATACCAAATCTGCCGGCAGATTCAATTGACAGAGGGTTTCGCCACTATTCATATCGCAGGGCGTCAATCGGATCAAGCAGCGCCGCCTTGCGGGCGGGATACAGCCCGAAAAACAGGCCAATCAGGACAGAAAAACCGAATGCCAGCAAGATGGTTCCCACCGACACCACCGTCGCCCAGCCGAACAACGATGAAATCGTATAGGATGCCCCCAGTCCCATCGCAATCCCGATCAATCCGCCGGTTACACCGATGACAATCGCTTCGATGAGAAACTGCAGAAGAATGTTTGCATACGTTGCCCCCAAAGCTTTGCGCACGCCGATCTCGCGAGTTCGTTCCGTGACTGAAACCAGCATGATATTCATGATGCCGATGCCGCCGACAAGAAGAGAGATGGCCGCCGTATTGCCGAGCAACAGGGTGATGGTTCCGGTGGTTTCCTCGGCGGTCGCCATGACCGCAGCCAGGTTGCGTACGGAAAAATCATCTGGAACGCTGGGTTGCAGTCGATGCCGTGCCCGCAGCAATGTAGCGATGTCCTGTTGGACCTGGTCGATCACTTCCGGACTCTCGGCCTGGACGCTAATCGAATGAATATGTGTGATCCCCAGCATCCGTTCTTGTGCAGTCGTAAGAGGCACAATAATCAGGTCGTCCTGGTCCTGACCGCCGGCTGACTGCCCTTTGGGCGCCAGCACCCCTACCACCCGGAACGTCGATTTGTTGATGCGGATCGTTTGTCCGAGCGGGCTCATTTCGCCGAACAGATTGTCCGCCACTGTCCGGCCAAGTATTGCCACCCGGTCACGGGTATCCAGATCGCGTTGAGTGATGAAACTGCCTTCGGCAAGCTCAAAATTGCGAACCGCCAAAAAATCCGGCGTCGTTCCCTGCATGGAAGTGATCCAGTTCTTGCCGCCGAACACCGCCTGATACTGCCGCTGCACCGACGGAGCGACAAGACTCACACCCGGTATTTCCCGGGCAATAGCCTGTGCATCCTTGTAGGTCAGACTGGTGGTTGAACCGGCCGCCACCCTTACGCCGGAAGGCGCCGTGGCGCCAGGCATCACGATCAACAGGTTACTGCCCAGGCCGGCAATCGATTTTTGCACTTTATCGCGAACGCCCATACCGATTGAAACCATCGCAATCACAGCACCCACGCCGATGATTATTCCCAGCATCGTCAGAATGGACCGCATTTTATTGGCCCGCAGGCCGTCCAGGGCGATAACTACGCTTTCCCAGAACATGCGATCGCCTCCCTGCGCTCATCTTTTACGATCAACCCATCGCGAAACGTAATGATACGTCGGGTGTAGGCCGCAATATCGGGTTCATGGGTCACCAGCACAACAGTCCGACCTTGTCGGTTTAGGTCGCAAAAAATCTCCATGATTTCGTCGCCGGAGCGACTGTCGAGGTTGCCCGTCGGTTCATCGGCTAGGATCATCGTTGGTTCGTTTACTAATGCTCTGGCAATCGCGACCCGTTGACGCTGGCCGCCGGACAGTTCGTTCGGCCGGTGATGCATCCGTTCGCCAAGTCCCACCATGTTCAGCGCTTTTTGCGCCCGCTCCAGCCGGGCATTTTTTTTCACCCCGGCGTAAACCATCGGTAGCGCAACATTCTGCAGTGCAGACATCCTTGCCAGCAGATTGAAGTTCTGAAACACAAACCCGATCTTCCTATTGCGGGTGACTGCCAGTTCGTCGTCGCCGAGCGTCGCCACTTCAGCGCCGTCCAACCTGTATGAACCGCTGGTTGGACGGTCCAGACAACCCAGGATATTCATCAGCGTCGATTTTCCAGAACCTGAAGGCCCCATAATCGCCGTAAACTCTCCTGTTTCAATCGTCAGGCTCACGCCGGCCAAGGCCCTGACAACAGTATCACCCATTTGATAAGTCTTGACGATATCGTTGATTACAATCGATTCGCTCATAACCGCCACCTCAGCGGGACGGAGTCTGGCGAAACATGTTTGTCCCGGCCGGCCCCCCTCCCGGTCCGCCGCCAGGAATCCGGTTGGAGTTGGCAGCGCCCTGCGGAAGCACTACCGTATCGCCCTCTTTCAATCCGCTGATGACTTCGATGCGATCCTCACTGGTCATGCCGGTCTTGATATTCACCGCTTCCGGCTGACTCTGGCCCTTTCGCAGGACTTGCACGAACCGCTGGCCCTTGTTGTCGCGGATGGCTACCGTGGGAACAGTGAGAACTTGATTTCGTTCGCCTACATGCACGGATACCCGAGCGGTCATGGTCGGTTTCAGCAGCCCTTCCGGCGAATCGACATCAATCAGTACGGTATAATAAACTACATTCTGTTGGACGTTCGCCTTGTTGGAAATCACGGCCACCTTTCCGGAAAAGGTTTTGTCCGGATAAGCGTCAACGGTGAATGACACCTTTTGATTCAACTTGATTTTGCCGATGTCGGATTCATCGACCAGCGATTCGATCTGCATCCGGTCCAGATTGGCAATCGTCAACAGAATCATCGGGGTCGAAATCCCCGGCGATACCGTTTGCCCGGCCGGAATCGGCTTGCCGATGACCATGCCGGAAATCGGGGCCCGAATCACAGTATCATCCAGGTTGGAAACCGCATCTTCATAAGAAGCTTTGGCCACGGCGTATTCCATTCTGGCAGCATCCATCTGTTGATGCGAATTGGCGCCTACCTGATTCAATTTGCTGGCCCGCTGAAAATTTGCTTCCGCGAGCACAAGCTTTGCGCCGGCCTGCGCCACCTGGGCCCGATATTTCGAGTCATCAAGCAAAACCAGAATATCATTAGCTTTGACTTGTTGATTCTCCATCACTTTCACTTCAGTGATCAGGCCAGTGATCTTTGCACTGACATTGATGTTGTCAACCGGCGAAATGGTCCCTGTCGCTGATACCAGCGCCACGATGTCGCCGCGTTCCACCTTGACCTGCCGTCCTACCGGTTTGGGTTTGTTTTGTTCCTGATAGTAGCCGTAGCCGTAGTAACCGCCAATCCCCAACAACCCCAGCAGCACCAGGCTCAGCTTGTACTTTTTCAGGACCTTCAGAAACATCTGCATAAACAGACCCCCCCAGCTTTCCTCGTTTCATCTTTAGTATAGTCCCAAAGAGTGAAACTGCTGTGACAGATTTGTGAACTATTTGTGAAATCGGCTCATTTACTGGCGAACCTGTCCGTGACCGGAAACCAGATATTTGATCGAGGTCAGTTCGACGAGTCCCATCGGCCCGCGTGCATGCAGTTTTTGCGTACTGATACCGATTTCTGCGCCAAAGCCGAATTCGAATCCGTCGGTAAATCGGGTCGATGCGTTGACGTAGACGGCCGCGGCGTCGACTTCCTGCTGAAATCTGCGGGCGTTCGCATAATCGCGGGTCACGATCGCTTCCGAATGTTTGGTGCTATAGCGATCGATATGCTCCATCGCATCGCTAAGGCTGTCGACCACTTTGATGGACAGGATATAATCGAGGTATTCCGTCGCCCAATCTTCCTCCGTAGCCGGCTTCACCGCAACGTGGCAGGCTGCGGTCGCCGGGCAGCCCCGCAATTCCACTCCCGCCCGGGAAAACCGTTCGAGCAGCGACGGCAGAAGCCTTTCAGCGACACCGCGATGAACCAGCAATGTCTCCATCGAATTGCAGACGCCGGGCCGCGACACCTTTGCGTTGAAGGCGATATCCGCCGCCATGGCAAGGTCGGCCGATTCATCAACATAGGTATGACAAATGCCGATTCCGGTTTCAATCACCGGCACCGTGCTGTTTTCCACCACCGTCTGGATCAGTCCGGCTCCGCCGCGCGGAATAATCACATCGATGTATCGATTCATCTTCAGCAGTATATTTACCGCTTCCCGGTCGGTTGTCTCAACCAGCCCGATGGTTCCGTTCGGCAAACCGGCTTCCTCTACCGCAGCAATCAGAATTTCAGACAACACTTTGTTGGACTCGATGGCTTCCGAACCGCCGCGCAAAATCACCGCATTGCCGGTCTTCAGGCACAAACCGGCAGCATCGACCGTAACATTGGGGCGGGCTTCGTAAATCATCGCAATCACACCGAACGGCACCCGGATTTTTTGGATGTCCAGTCCGTTGGGCCGGCGCATCCCGCCCAGGCACTCGCCGACCGGATCCGGCAATGCAGCGACCTGTCGCAAGCCGTCGGCCATCCCACGAATCCGCTCCGGTGTAAGCCGCAGTCGGTCCAGCAAAGCCGCTGACAATCCCTTTGTTTGACCCTGTCCGATGTCGCTGGCATTAGCGGCCAATATCCGCTCCTGCTCGGTTTCCAGTGCCGCCGCCATGGACAAAAGCGCCGCGTTTTTCTCTGTCGTCGAACATTTCGCCAAGCCCCGCGCCGCCTGTTTGGCCAGAGCCCCCATCGCCGTCAGTTGTTGTTTCAATTCCATACCGATCACTCCAGCGTTTATTTTTTGAACGAATCGTAAATCCGCTGATAATCCGGTGTCGGTGGAATCGATTTATAAATGTAGAGATGAACGCCATTGGGGTCATTGATGACAAAGCTGCGTTCTCCCCAGGGTTTATCCTTCATTTCTTCGCAGATAATCGCCCCGGCAGCTTTTAGCCTGGCGTACTCGGCATCGACATCCGCCACTTCGAAGGAAAGAATCATGCCTTTGCCGGAAAACTTTTCCCCTGCTGCCAGGTCGGGTTGGACAAAGCTGACCCCCATTGTGGTGCTTCCTTCGGCGACCAGTTCAATGTACCAGTCATTCTCGAACACCAGTTCGAAGCCGAGATACTCCATGTAAAATTCTTTTGATTCCTGCAGTTTTCGCGTGCTGATGGTAACGTCCATTCTTCTGGTTAACATATCGATTCCTCCGTTTCATGTCGACTGAGCAGAACCATATTGTCCCTATGCACGACTTCATCATATGGCTTATGGCCCAAAATTCCTGCTATCTCATGAGTGTGAGCCCCCATGATCTTCAACATGTCGTCCGCATTGTAGTTTGCAAGTCCCCGTGCAATCTCCCAGCCGTCCTGATTGACGATGCTGACCGTGTTGCCCTGTTCAAACGATCCCTCCACCGATTTGACGCCTGCTGCCAACAGGCTGGAACCACTGTGCTGCAAAGCCTGGGCGCAGCCCCGGTCTACAGTCAACCGCCCTTTGATCCGGGCGCCGAATGCCAACCAGCGTTTACGGAACTGTAGCCTGTTTTGTCGCGGCGGAAACAGCGTCCCTATCGGCTGTCCGGCCAAAATGGCCTGCACCACCCCGTCTTTCGACCCGGAAGCGATCACCATCACGATTCCCGAATTCATCGCCATCCTTGCTGCAGCCATCTTGGTCAGCATGCCGCCGGTGCCCCGCACCGTACCCGCACCGCCGCAAATCGCTTCGATCTCCGGCGTAACCTCGGGAATCTCCGCGATCAGGCTGGCATTGGGGTCTTTTTGGGGATTAGCCGTGTAAACGCCGTCCACGTCGGACAGGATGATCAACAGGTCCGCATCGACAATCGCCGCCACGTTTGCCGACAAAGTGTCATTGTCGCCGATTTTGAGCTCGTCGATCGCCACCGCATCATTTTCGTTGATGATCGGAATGACGCCAATCTCCAGCAGGGTCAAAAGGGTGTTTCGCGAATTCGCGTAGCGCTTGCGGTTGACCGAGTCTTCGCGGGTCAATAAAACTTGCGCCACAATCTGCCCATACTCGCCAAACAGCTTTTCATAAGTATGCATCAGAATCCCTTGCCCCACGGCAGCTGCCGCCTGTTTCGCCGGAATCGTCTTCGGCTTCTCCTTCCAGCCCAACCGGTCCATCCCTGCACCAACAGCGCCGGAACTGACCAGCAATATCTGCTTGCCGGAATTTGCCGCATCCGCCAGCTCTCTCACCAGGCATTCGATGCGGGAATAATTGAGTTTGCCGTTGGCATGGGTCAAGGTACTCGTGCCCACCTTGACAACGATCCGATGCGCCGCCCGTAGCTGGTTCCTGTCAAACATCCTGCAGCCTCCTGTTATTCGCTGAACTCAAACTCCATCTCACGGATCCGAACCGTATCGCCTTCCTTGATTCCGCGGCTGCGCAGCGCTTCGTCGATGCCGTTGCGCCGCAGGATGTTCTGAAAGCGTCGCAGACTTTCTTCATCATGGAAGCGTGTCATCGCCACCAAGCGTTCGATATTCTTGCCTTCAACAATAAACGCGCCGCTATCATCGCGCCGAATCGTGAATTCCGGCGAAGCATCATCGACAGCTGTCGGAATCATCGGCGCCTCAATCACATCTTCTTTCGGCAGTGTCGCCAGCAACTCGGCAATCCGTTGCACCAAAGCCTGCAATCCTTCGCCGGTGGCTGCCGATACGGGGAACACCTCGCGCCCTTCTGCCTGAAGAACCGCTTCAATCGCCGGATAGTTCGCCCGGGCGTCCGGCAAGTCCATCTTGTTTGCAGCGATGATTTGCGGCCGACTGGCCAGACGTTCGTTGTAAGCCGACAATTCCTTGTTGATTTTCCGATAGTCGTCCATGGGATCACGACCTTCCATCCCAGACACGTCCAGTACATGCACAATCAAACGAGTGCGTTCGATGTGGCGAAGAAAATCATGTCCCAACCCCTTGCCCTCATGTGCGCCTTCAATCAAGCCGGGGATATCAGCCATGACAAAATTGGTCTGGTCATCGATCTTGACGATGCCCAGCACCGGCGTTAATGTCGTGAAGTGATAGGCGGCAATATCAGGCCGGGCAGCAGATACCGTGGCGATGATGCTTGATTTGCCGACGCTGGGGTATCCGACCAATCCCACGTCAGCCAACAATTTCAGTTCCATGCGTAGATTCCGTTCTTCACCTGGTTCGCCGTGTTCGGCAAAGGTCGGCGCGCGGTTGACGCTGTTGGCAAATCGTGCATTGCCACGTCCGCCCCGTCCGCCACGTCCCACGACGGCGGTTTGACCGTCTTCGACCAGGTCGGCAATCAACTCATCGGTTGCTTCATCAAACACCAAAGTTCCCACAGGAACCTTAATGACGACAGGCTCGGCATTACGGCCGAATTTGTTGGTGTCTTCGCCGTCACCGCCTTTTTGCGCCTTAAATTTCCTTTTATAACGAAAATCCAGCAGCGTATTCATGTTGCGATCAGCCAGAAATACGATATCGCCGCCCCGGCCTCCATCGCCGCCGTTAGGCCCGCCTTTCGGCGCATACTTTTCGCGCCGGAAACTTGACATGCCGTCGCCGCCATCGCCTGCCTTGATACTGATTTTAGCTCTGTCGATAAACATGAGTCGCTCCTTTTGCAATCGTTGCGGACACTTCTATATAAGAATCATTAATTTAATTCGCGTCCGACAACATAAATTCCTGTGTTTTGCTAAGCTGTTTCTGTATTTTCCGTTATATTGCAATGAATCCCACGGAAAAACCGTGGGATTCATTGCAATATATAACAAATTATATATTTTCTTTGCAATTCTTTCAGTGATTTATCTACTGTGCTTGTTCCACAGGATAAATACTGATTTGGCGAAGATCCCGGCCCCGCCGTTCAAAAGCTACCTTACCGGTAACTTTGGCAAACAGAGTATGATCGCTCCCCATACCGACATTGCGGCCCGGATGGAAACGGGTACCCCGTTGGCGAACCAAAATGCTGCCAGCCGGTACAATCTTGCCGTCCGGCTCTTTCGTGCCCAGACGTTGCGCGTGACTGTCCCGACCGTTACGGGAACTGCCCACGCCTTTTTTATGTGCAAAGCGCTGAAGATCAAACAAAAACATCGGTTTCACCTCCTAATTTCACGAATCCGGATTCTTTCCGGATATATTTTTTGGATTTCTGATAATCCGAGAACCATCGTAGCAAGGATGGCTTCCGTTAAATCATCCGGTTCTTGTTGCAACTGAACCGCGATTTCGCCTGAATCCGCCTTCCATGACAACTCCCGATGCAAGTGCCTGTCAAGTCCTAAAAACACCGAATCTGTCAGAACCGAAACCGCCGCACATACGATGTCGCTGCCTTTAGGTCCGCTAG
Organism: uncultured Veillonellaceae bacterium; assembly: GCA_964579955.1. Taxonomy (GTDB): domain Bacteria; phylum Bacillota; class Negativicutes; order UBA1444; family UBA1444; genus UBA1444. The sequence goes on from CAZOJA010000035.1 coordinate 11,682, forward strand.
CAGCGTGACCTTGGGCGGAAAACCCACAGATTTTCCCGGCATTGTTTCGTTCAATTACAATCCGAATCATGCCTAAGCTTCGATTTTCTCAATCGATACTTTGGTGTAAGGTTGGCGATGTCCCTGACGACGACGATAGTTCGCTTTAGCCTTGTACTTGTAGACCAGGATTTTTTTGTCCTTGCCCTGTTTCAATACTTTGGCCGTCACTTTCGCGCCAGAGAGATACGGAGTACCGATTTTTACACTGCCATCTTCCACGACGGTCAGTACATCAGAAAAAACTACCTGCTCGTCGATCTCGCCAGCCAGCTTCTCGACGAAAATCACATCGCCTTCTGCCACTCGATACTGTTTGCCACCTGTTGCAATTACTGCGTACATTTTTGCACCTCCTTATTACATTGGACTCGCCGGATACGGTACCGCATTTCGCGGATTTATGACCCCTCCGTGCGGTTTGGGAAACCATGCGGACAAAGCCGCATAAGAATCTTAGCACAGCTTACTGTCAATGTCAATCAGGCGTTTCATCAGACTCAACATCGACTGTCGCAGCTATTTTCTTACTGCCGCTACTGCGGCGGCGACGGCGCTTGGTCTTTTTCACCGCTCCTTCTACCGGTTCGCCAGCCTCGTCGATAACTGGCGGTTCTGGCGGCAACGGCTTCGTCTCTGCCGGTTCGCTCTGCGCGGCGGAATCGTCGGCCGGCTTTTTCTTTTTGCGGCGGCGACGCTTGCTCTTCTTGGCAACGGTCGCTCCTGTTTCGACGGCTTCATCCGCTGTTTCCAGCCTATCCATCGCAATAGTGTCGTCTTGTTGTGACGGAAAATCTTCCGTTAAGGCGTCCGCAGGCTGTCCATTTACTTTTTTCTTGGCTTTACGCCGGCGGCGCTTGGTCTTTTTCACCGCTCCTTCTACCGGTTCGCCAGTCCCCTCGATGGCTGGCGGCTCTGGCGGCGATGGCTGCAGTTCTACCGGTTCGCTCTGCGCGGCGGAATCGTCGGCCGGCTTTTTCTTTTTGCGGCGGCGACGCTTGCTCTTCTTGACCAAACTTTCTTCCGGGTCATCAGCTTCGCTCGTTATTTCTGCATCCCCCGGGGCAACAGCAGCGCCTTGCGGAACTGGCGCCACCTCCGCCAATGTTGTCGCTTCCGATTCGTCGACTTTCTTCTTTGTCTTGCGGCGACGCCGCGATTTCTTGGCGGGCGCGGCAACTTCGGCCGATTCCGGAACTGCAGGTTCGTCGCCAATCGCCTCGGATTCAGGCCTAAGAACCTCCTCCTGCTCGGCATTGTCAACTGTCAACCCCATCGCTTCGGCAATCGTCATTTTGTTGCTGCGTCTTCTTCGCTTATTTTTCTTGACCGGCTCTACAGCCTCGGAGTCGCCCGGTGGTCGTTCGACAATCGGTGGCAGGCCGTCCTCCGGTTCGTCTTCTTCCATCAGCGGTTCCCATAATAACCCCGCCATGGCATTAAGCCTCGCTTCCAGAGAGCTTGGCGGATCGGCGACGTTTGTCATGGCGAATTTCTCGACCATTAGCGGCGTCATATCCTCCGCCGTTATAGTGGCCAATTCCGATTCAGTTTCGCCACTTTCGTCCTTGACCGATTTACGCGGCAGCCGACGCTGTCGCTTCGGTTCAGCGGAACGATGCAGCGCTTTTTTGCCTTCTAGAATCGAAAATACCTCCGGTTGCATTCCATCAACGGTTTCAACCGTCAATTCGATCCCCAGCTCCGCTTCCAGTTCCGGCAAAGCTGTTTTTGCCGCAAAAGTTTCGGCAATGCGCGGGTGCATCTGAACAACCAATTGGGCGCCGGGCCGCTTACTGGAAATGCGTCGCAGCTGTCTGAGGATGGAAATCACCAATGTGTCGGCGGATTGCATGATTCCACGGCCGCCACAGCAAGGACAGGGTTCGTACAACGTACCTTCGTAAGTCTGCCTGGCTTTTTTGCGGGTCATCTCCACCAGTCCCAGCTCAGTAAGCCCCAAGACGTTGGTTTTGGTATTGTCGGCCTTCAACCGGCTTTCCAGTTCAAGCAAAACCGCCTTTTTGTGGCTTTCCTTCTGCATATCGATAAAGTCAGCAACAATAATGCCGCCGATATCGCGCAACCGCAGTTGTCTGGCGATTTCCGCCACGGCTTCCATATTGGCCTTGAACACGGTGTCTGCCAAATTGGAATGGCCGGTAAAGCGACCGGTATTCACATCAATCACGGTCAACGCTTCGGTCTTGTCGATAATCAGATATCCGCCGCATTTGAGGTCGACCCGACGATCAGCCAGACGGTTCCATTCCTCTTCGATGCCAAAATGGGTAAAAATCTCTGTTTTTCCTTTATATAAGTGAATCCGCTGCACAAGGTCCGGCGAAAGGAACTTGGCCAGCTCGACCATTCGATTATACGCGTCAGCATCATCAATGATGACTTCTTCAATATCGTCCTTGACATGGTCGCGAATGATCCGAATGACCAGATCGGCGTCTCGATAAATCAGCGATGGCGCTTTCACTTTTTTTGCTTTTGCGGTCAACGCCTGCCATAAGTTCGCCAGGTACTGGAAGTCCCTGGCCAGCTCTTCTTCGCTGTGTCCCTCCGCCACAGTGCGAACGATGACGCCCATGCCCTTGGGGCGAATTTTTTCCGCCAATTTTCGCAAGCGCGAGCGCTCTTCCACTGACTCGATCCGCCGCGAGATGCCGACATAATCGACACTGGGCATAACCACCACGTAACGGCCGGGAATAGAAAAATGAGTCGTGGCGCGCGGTCCTTTGGTCCCCATGGCGTCTTTGACGATTTCCACCATGATTTCTGCACCAACGGTCAAATTATCTTCTTCTACCAACCGCTGAAAGGATTTATGGGGGAAAATATCACCGGCATAAAGAAACGCGTTTTTTCCGATTCCAATATTGATAAACGCAGCCTGCATTCCCGGCAGAACATTTTCCACCCGGCCCTTGTAGATATTCCCTACCATATGATTGCTCTCCGTACGCTCTACCGCCACTTCCAGCAGTACACCGTCATCAGTCAGCGCCATACGGATTTCTTCGGGAATCACATTGACGACGATTTTTTTCGCCATG
>CAZOJA010000036.1:0-14724 GCA_964579955.1 uncultured Veillonellaceae bacterium
GCGAACTGACCGGCGCCGGCCTGATGCTTGCCGGCATGGTGCTGTCGCAGCGCAGCCAGCTGCGTTACTGAACCTCGATCGTCCGCTCCAGCTGATCGAGCCAAGTTTGATCGCTGTGGCGGAAGGTTTTGATCACAACCTTGTCCGAATACAGATAGAGTGAATTGGTCCAGATCACTTCGCGATCCAGGTCTGGGTTGTGAATATTGCGAACCTGCCCGTCATAGAGGTTGATGGTCGCAGCAAAGTCCGGGTTGGTCGGCGGCGTGTGGGTATGACCGGACACCCAGAGGAAAACTTGCGGATTCTTGTGCAACACCTGACGGATTTCTTGCTCGGGCTGGGCGATGAATGACGGGGTGTTGATATTTTTGTTGTAATTGGTCAACGTCCCGGCCAGCGGGGCATGCGCGAAGATAATCGTCGGTCTTGTCTTGTTTTCAGCCAGTACGTTTGCCAGCCACGTCATCTGCTGGTGCGAAAACTGACAAAGCACTTTGCTGTCCAAGCTGTCCGTCGATAGGAACACCAGTAAATAGCGACCGCGTTGTTGCGTATAATACAGTTGCGATTGCTCGAATTCCCGGCGGAAGCGTTCCAGCTTCGCCTGTCGCTGCGCCGCGTCGCCGCGAATCAAGCGGTACTGTTCATTCCGCCCGTTGTATATGTAGTCATGGTTGCCGACAATGAAGGCTTGCGGCTGAATCAATCCGCCAAAAAAATCCCGAGCTGCGGCGTATTCCTCGTCTGCCCCGTAGGAAGCGACCACATCGCCGGTTGCGACGACCAAGCTGACATCCGTCCAGGCGTTGAGATCGGTCAACAGCTTTTGCTTGGCGGCAAGAATCCGCGCTTGTTTGGCAGGGTCCGCGTTTTCGCGCGGAGTCGTCGGCAGATGGGCATCGGACAGGATCACGATCCGATGATATTCGATCGATTCGGCACAGGCAACGGCCGGACCGAGCCAGCTGCAAAGAGTCAAGGCAATCGCGATAAACAGCCGTACTGCTGTTTTTCTATTGATGTTCACCGAACCACTCCTTTTCTACCTTGCGGGAACCGTCTTTGCCTGAATGTCCGACGGAATCGGACTGACATAGGCCGCGCCGCCGAGCTTGCTGCGCAATTCGATTTTGGCGGCTGCGACAATCGAAGGGTCCTGCAGCAGATCGACTGCGGTACGCGCCAAAACCTTGGCGGCGGCAAGCATCCCTTTATGCGCGATACCCGTCGCTCCCTGCGCCACCGCCTGCCAGGAATGCCCTGGCGTTCCCAGCGCCTGGCAGGCTGCGATAACCTGCGCGGTAGGTGCAATCCAGCTGACATCGCCGACATCGGTGGAACCGGGAAGCAACGATGCATTATGCACATAAGGCAGGATCAGTTCCGACAAGTCGCACTCGCGCAGCCGGGCAACGACGTCCGGATGTTGTCCGCCCATGAAGCCCGCCCCCATCGCCAGATCATTTTCGATGTCGGTCGCTGAAAGCGTGCGCCGGATCTCCTGCGCCAGTTGCAAATCGGCCGCATCGAAGGCCGGAGCGCCGACAGCCTGAAAATTGGCATGCAGCAAACTTTCCAGCGTCTGGTTGGGCACACAGTTGGAGCAGGCTTTGTCAAAGACGATTTCACATTCGGTGCCGCTCATCATCGCCGCCCCCCGTGCGATCTGGCAAACGCGTTCGTAGATTTCGCGCACCTGGTCGAGCTGCGGCGCCCGGATCAGGTACAGCACCTCTGCCTCCGCCTGCACCACGTTGGGCGAGCCGCCTCCGGCGTTGGTGATCGCATAGTGGACCCGCGCCTCCGGAATGATATGCTCTCGCAAATAATTGACGCCGATGTTCATCAGCTCCACCGCATCCAGCGCACTGCGGCCCAGATGCGGCGCGGCGGCGGCATGGGCGCTGCGGCCGTGGAAGCGGAAATACACCTGAAAATTGGCCAACGTGCGAACCGACATGACGCCGTTGTGCCCGAACGGGTGCCAGGTGAGGGCAACATCCAGCGCATCGAAAACGCCGGCCCGCGCCATGAAAGCTTTGCCGGAACCGCCTTCCTCGCCGGGGCAGCCATAATAGCAAATCGTCCCGGCCAGGCCGTTCTCGGCAATAAATCGCTTCACTGCCACCGCCGCCGCCAGTGCACCGGCCCCCAGCAGGTTATGACCGCAGCCGTGCCCGTTCCCATCCGGCGCAACCGCTTCCTTGCGGGCAAGCGCCGCTTTTTGGCTCAGCCCCGCCAACGCGTCATATTCACCAAGAAAACCGATAATCGGCCCGCCGCTGCCAAAGCTGGCGACAAACGCGGTAGGCAGGCCCGCCACCGCCTGCTCCACCTGAAATCCTTCGCGAGTCAACGCATCAATCAGCAGCTCGCTCGAGCGGAACTCCTGAAACCGCATCTCGGCGAAATCCCATATTTTGTTGCTGAGCGCGATAAACTCGGCTTGCTGATTGTCGATGAATTCATCCATTGCAGCCTTATTCCACACTTGTTACACCCTGCTTTCCTTTTCTTCCATCACCATCATCAAAAATCCGCAGAATGCGGCATTATCCACCTGCAGCGGCTCACTCAGCGTGCGTTTCATCAACAGGATCTGTTCGCGATACGCCCGGTAAAATTCATAGGTCGGCTTGGCCTGGTAGTGGAGTCCGGTCAATTCAAAATGCACGATGATATTCTTCGCGGTGGTCGGCTTGATAAAGACCTCTTCGTGCGGCCGGAGATAGATCGGCGCCACCGTCAATATCGGCCATTTGGCGATTTTATATTCTTCCAGCAGGCCCGTCATTTGCCCAAACCCCCGCGCCTGGTCGCCATGCAGAAAATCGTGCAGACCCTGCGCAAGGTGGATTTTTTCCGCATCGTTCATCGACAGGACCGCGTCGCGGAATTTCGGTTTTTCAAATACCGAAACCAGTGACGACTGGCCGACCACTTTTACCAACGAAGCGGCAATCTGGTCAGCGCTGCTGAATTGCCCCGGCGCAAAACTTTCCTGCGCCAACTTTTTCATTTTTTCCACCTTGTGCTTTTTTACGATTTCCAGCAGCTGCGGACTGGCGAATCCTTCAGGATAGCGCGCCAAAAAAGCTGTTTCGGCAGCTTGCAACCTTTCCCTGTTCACTCGGTCATCTCCCCCTCCTGCAAGCAAATTCGGAGCTCTTCCCCTTTCATTATATCGCTCCGGCGGATATGATAGAGGTATGATTCGACGAAAAAGCGCGGCAATGATCAACTCATTAACGATAGAAGGGTGGCCTCAGAAGAATGAAGGTACGTAACCTCGCAGAACAACATAAAGAGCAGATCATCAGCTGGCGTCGGCACATCCATGCTCACCCCGAAGTGGCCTGGTCAGAAAAGGAAACCAGCGCCGCAGTCGCTGCCGAGTTGCAAAACATGGGCCTGGAAGTAACGCGGCTTTCGCCAAGCGGCGTGATCGGAGTTCTCTCCGGCGCGGGTCCGGGCAAAACCGTTGCCTTGCGGGCCGATATGGACGCCCTGGCGATTGCCGAAGCGAGCGATCTGCCCTACAAATCGACAAAACCCGGAACAATGCACGCCTGTGGTCACGACGGCCACACCGCCATGCTGCTCGGCGCCGCGAAGATCTGTTCAGAGCTGCGACATGAGTTTTGCGGCAGGATAAAGTTCTTGTTCCAACCTGCCGAAGAAATCGGTCTCGGGGCATTAAAAATGATGGAAGCCGGAATCATGCAGGATGTCGATGCGATTCTGGGAATCCACCTCTGGCCCGATCTGCCCAGCGGCAAAGTCTCGCTGGTGGCCGGCCCCCGCATGGCTTCCGCCGACAAATTGAAGATCACTGTCCGGGGAAAAGCAAGCCACGGCTCGATGCCGCACCAGGGGATTGACGCCATCCTGGCCGCTTCTGCCATCATCATGAACCTCCAGTCGGTGAGCAGCCGCGAAATCGCTCCGCTTGAGCCTGCCGTCATCACGATTGGCAAGTTGGCCGGCGGAACCGGTTGGAACATCACCTGCGACGAAGTGACGTTGGAAGGGACTACCCGCTGCTTCAGTCATGAGGTCCGCAAAATTTTTCCGGCGGCCATCGAGCGGATCATCAAGAACACCGCCGCCACGTTCCGCGCCCAGGCTGAGATGGAGTACATCGCCATCGCACCCCCCTTGATCAACGATCCACAGATCGCGCAAATCGCCGCTGCTTCGCTGCGCAAGCTGTATGGCGACGAAAGCGCCGGAACCATCGAAAAAGTGATGGGCGGCGAAGATTTTGCCTTCTTATGCGAAAAAACTCCCGGCGCCCTGGCGTTTGTCGGCATCGGCAACAAAGAAAAACAGACCGATCAGCCGCTGCATAGCGACAAATTCAATATCGATGAAGATGTGCTGCCGATCGGCGCCGCGTTGCACGCCCAGTTCGCGCTCGATTTCTTGCAGGAAACAACCTGATCAGTTCGGATAAACCAAGCTCAATTGCCCTTTAATTGCAACGCAATCAAATTGGTTCTGCGCCATTTCAACCGGTCGTAAAATTTCAGGCCGTCGATATTGTCGCGATCGGCCAGCAAATCCTTTCGTGACGCGCCCTGCAGCCCGGCCCAGTCGGCCAGTTCGTCAAGCATTCTTTTGCCGATGCCTTGACCGCGAAGCTGTTTTGCAACCACCACATCTTCAATGATGGCCTTCCAGCCGCCTTCCGCCGTGGAAATCAACAGCTGCGCCGAGCACATGCCTACGACTTGTTGTTGTTTTTCGGCCACAACCAGATAACGTCCGTCAGGATACCGGAAAAACATCTCGAGTCCGGCGCGCTGTTTGTCCGTGTCGACGGCAAAATCCTCCTCCACCGCAAACAACATGGAAAGCAGCTCTGCCATGGCGGCAATGTCGTCCTGGCGCGCCGGACGGATGGTTACATCGTTTCCCAAAAATAACTCCCCTTTCAACAATTTCAAAAACTCCACGTTTACCGATCTGCTAATCGGAAGTGGTGTTCTAAGAGAGGGATAAATCCATGCTTTCGATAAAGCGATAATGCAGGCAAGTTATCTTTTACGACCTGTAAATATATTTGCTCCGCCCCGCTGCACATAGACCACCTGACAAGAGTGTCGAGCAAGAATGTCGCCGCCCCTTTACCGCGGTGTTCCGGGTCAACAACGATATTGCTCAAGCCGGCCCAGCCTCGCTCTACAACTGCCGTCCCCAGCGCGATGAGTTTCTCCTGGTCACGCAGACTAACAAACGATTTTCGCGGACCAATCGCGGAAAAAATATTGACATACCCTTCATACCGATCGGGTGAATACTCTTCCAATCTGAGAAAGTCATGAATCCACTCGCGGCTTGCTTCTTCCGCGAACTCGGGCGTAAACCGGTCGGACTCCACAGGGTGCGCCAGCACTTCAGCACAGGATGCGACCATCGTGTAGCATTCAAAAATCTTGCGATAGCCTCGGGACTCCAGCAGCCCATCCAATTCTGCCGGTGACGCCTCACAGACATAATAGCAAGGGACTAGCGAATGCCGCCGATAGAAGTCCTCCACAACTTCCATCCAGTCTTCGCACTCAGGGAATGCGCCGCAGGTATATACCGAATTCGCCCGTTTTGTAACATTCAAATTTGCCCGTAACCGCCACTCGCCCAGCGTTTGCTGGACGTGTGAAGGCCAACTGTTTGCTGTGAGTTCTTCAATGAATCGAACGAGTTTACTGTCTTTCTTCACAGCGCCCCTCCTGTTTCGGTCGTTAAAAGCTTATATTTCGTCACAGTTTCTCTCATTTCGTCTGCAACATTTTATGGCTGTCAGCCCACGCCGAAGTGAAAGGTCCCTATGCCATTTTTATAAAAGTAGTTGATGGAAGTGAATTCCGGGTTGATTTTGAGGCTTTGAAATGTCGTAAAAATGCCGTCGGATTCAACGATCCGTATATCCCACAAACATACTTCGCTGTCTATATTGATAACAACATTCCTTTGCGCCCCGAGCCGCAGTTCCTGGCCCGCAAGAACCTCTTGCCAGTCCTCAGCATCTGCCGGCGACACAAAGATTGCGGTGATGTGGCGGGGAGAATTGTTGATGACCGTCATGGTTTGCCGCCTCACCTTATCGTAAGAAGCCGGCGCACGATTGCCCAGCCACTCGTTGCTGGCTGAATCCCGCCAGCCGCGGAATTTTTGGTTGCTGTCCGTAATCCGAAACTCAAACAGACCGGACTCGATCCCTTCATAATACTGTCCCCGCAAGGTAAATCCCCACTCGTCGGCAAGGGTTCCCTTGACCCGGCTGCTCAACCCGCTATCTGAACAATAGGTGCCGGATACGGTTTTTCCCTCCTGTTGCAGTTTCAGCGCTCCCTGATTGGTGATCCATACTCCGGTCCAATTTTGATAAGCGGACGCCTGCGCACTAATCGGCGAGACGCACAGCAATGCTGCAACGACCAATAACAGGAGCACTCCGGTGATTCTTAGATAGTTCTGCATTACAGGGTCCTCCTCGCACTTTTCTTCGCATCGTCTATTATTCGGCATTCTCTTCAAGCATTCATGCGATACTGCTAACGCTTATATTACACATCGGAGCCTATATTCCTTCCAATCGTTGGAATGAAAAAAACCACGCAAGGTGGTCTTTTCAAAAATCAGTCCTGCACATACTCAATTGAATGACGCAGCGTTCCCTTGGTACCATCACCAATGATACTTCTCTCCCCGGGCGATCTTGAACGCCCGATAAATCTGCTCGACTAGCAGCAAGCGAATCATCTGGTGGGTAAAGGTCATGCGGGAAAACGACAGGCGCTCCCGCGCCGCCGCGGTCACCGCCGGCGACAGCCCGAAAGCGCCGCCAATGATAAAAGTAATGTCACCATGCCCGGCTGTGCCGAGCATGGTGATTTTTTCCGCCAGTTGTTCCGAGGACGCGGCCTGCCCCACCACATCCAGCACGATCAGATAGCTGGACTGCGGCACTTTTTTTAGCAGCCGTTCGCCTTCCGCTGACAGCGCTTTAGCTTTTTCCGCCGGTGAGGGATCGTCCGGCATCCGTTCTTCGTCCACTTCCAGGATTTCCAGTTTGCACAACGGCCCCAAGCGTTTGACGAATTCACGGATGCCTTCCGTCAGGTATTTTTCTTTGATCTTTCCGACAGCAACGATGCGAATCCGGTTCACGACTTATTCATTCGGCACTTCACTCAATTGGACCTGAACCGTGAACTGCTCTCCGTTGCGGCCGATCAATACCGGAACCGTCGCACCTACACCCTGCGCCTCAATCAGCGAGCGCAGCTCGGCCAGGCTGTTTGTTTCCGCGCCGGCCAACTTAAGCAGGATGTCACCGACCCGGATATCGGCCCGGGCCGCCGGCGAACGCGGCACGATGCGGAACACGTATAGCCCCTTGTCGATGTTCAATTGATAACCGTAGCGTTGAGCCGTATTCTTGTCGAATGCAACTACGCCAAGATAGGGGCGTACAACCCGACCCTTTTCAATCAACGACTGCACAATCGGTTTCGCCGTGTTCCAGGGGATGGCAAAGCCGATGCCTTCCACGCCGCCCACAGCGATTTTTATGCTGTTGATGCCGACCACTTCACCGTCCGCATTGGCCAGCGCACCGCCACTATTGCCGGGATTGATCGCCGCATCGGTCTGGATCAGGCGGAATCTTCGTTCGCCGATGTCGAGCGTCCGGTTCAGTGCGCTAATCACGCCCGCCGTCACGCTGCCTTTCAGTTCCAACCCAAGCGGGTTGCCGACCGCAATCGCCGGCTCTCCGACTTGCAGGCTGTCCGAATCACCGAAACGGGCCGGTTGAATACCGCCCGTTTCAATTTTTACCACTGCCAGGTCTGTCGCAGGATCGATCCCTTGCACCCGTCCGGGAACTGTCCGGCCATCCGACAACGACACCACGATCTCCTGGGCCTCGGCCACCACATGGTAGTTGGTGATGATGTGACCACTGGCATCAAAAATGACGCCAGATCCGCTACCGCGCTCGACTAGCATCCGCCGATTGAACATGTCGCTTACATAGGCTTTGTTGGTAATGCCGACCACCGAAGGGCCAACAATTTGTGCAGCACGTACAATCGGCGTATTTCTGGCCGCCGACAAAGCCGCATTGGCGGTCTTGGGCTGCTCGACTTCCTTGTTGATCCGCGAAACGGCTTCCGGCAACGACTTGCCCAGGAAGAACGGCCCATAGCCAAGAACGAGTCCCCCGCCAATGATTGCGCCAATAACGGCAACAATGAATATCGGGGCAAATTTTCTCAGGATAAATCGCATTTTCGTTCCTCCCATCTGAAAAGATGTCTTATATTTGCAATTACAGAGTAAAGCTTACCGTTTCACTGGGATGCGCCAGATGCAGGAACAGGTCCTGGTCAAGCCTCGTACCCTGCTGTTCGAGTACTTTTCCCACCGTGGACAGTGCAAGATCGGGACAGTTGTTGTGCTGACTAAGATGCGCCAAGAATACATGCATGCCGCACTTTTTTTTCATCCGAGCCAGGCAGCGGGCGGTTTCCAAATTTGACAGATGACCCCGCGTGCCCAAGATCCGCTTTTTCAAATGTTCCGGATAGGGTCCGTTTCGCAGCATCGCCACGTCATGATTCGATTCGAACACCATTACGTCGGCTAGCGCGATATCCTGCTCGACCCGCTCCGAAACGCAGCCCATATCGGTAGCCACTACGCATTTCAGATCGCCATAAAAAAAGTTAAATCCCACCGGCTCAGCCGCGTCGTGCGAGATGGCGAACGGCTCGATGCGCACATCGCCGATTTCAAGCCGTCCACCCAGTTCGCGCCGATAGTCGGCCTCCACATGATGTGCTGGCTGAAACGCGTCCCAGGTCCGTCGCCGGGCATAGACTGGCGCTTTGAATTTCCGGGTGAATACCGGCAATCCACTGACATGGTCGCTATGCTCATGCGTCAACAAAATCGCATCCAGTTCTGTCGGTTCGACGCCGACGGCACGCAGGCCTTTTTCGATACGCCGGGCCGATATGCCGGCGTCAACCAGAATACTTGCGCCGCCGATTTTCAGATAGATTGCATTGCCTGTACTGCCACTGGCCAAAATGTGTAATTGCATAATAGTATCAATTCTTCCTATCTGCTATTTTCTCCTGCAACACAAAAAGGCCCGGCAGCGCCGAGCCCCAAAACTATCAAGGAATCAGTGTTTATCGCTTGTTTTCTGGCAGCCGGCGCAAACGCCGTAAAAATAGAATTGCTGGCCGACCAGACGGTACTTGGTGTTCTGCTGGATCTGTTCGTTGAACTTTGCCGTGTCCAGATCAAATACATCGTCGACGCGCCCGCATTCGACGCAGCGGATATGGGCATGTTCGGAAACATCCGCGTCATAGCGGAAACTGTCTTCCCCGGCGTTCAGAATCTGAACCAGGCCGATCTCATGTAAAATGTCAATCGTCTTGTAAACAGTGGCCAGGCTCATTGTGGGATAGGTCGCCTGCAGGCCGTTAAAAATCATTTCCGCGTTTGGATGCTCCTTGGTATTGGCCAACGCTTCATAGACGGCCAGGCGCTGCGGCGTGACTTTAAACCCGTTGCTGCGGAGTAGTTCAGTAATATTCTGTCCCATATTACGCTCCTTTACAAAAAACTGATATCCGCAGCCAGCGCGGAAAACTTCTATCCATTAGTTCTTGATTTGATTGTATAGTCTGCTTCAGGCTCTGTCAAAACAATTATTTCCAACCACCACCCATAAACCGCCGCCATAAGATCAGGCTGCGCAATAAAAAATCAAGCGCCGTTACGATCCACACGCTGACGATGCCATATTGCCAGACATGGACGCAGAGATATACCAACGGCATGCGAAAAATCCACACGCCTAATATTGTAACATACATTGGCCAACGAGTGTCAGCAGCGCCGCGCAATGCTCCGGCAAATACATAGGCCAACGCCAGGGTCGGTTGTTCGAATGCGGCTACCATCACACACAAGCCGCCCCAGTAGATAACCTGGGGATCGGCAATGAACAGACCGGTCAGCGATTCTGCGAACAGGAAGAATACGCCGCCCATCAGTGACATGGAGACAAATGCCAGGCCGGCTGTGATTATGGTGAACCGCTCTGCGCGCTCAGGCTTGCCCTGCCCCAACGACTTGGCAACAATCGTCATGACCGCCACCGAAAAACCAAACCCCGGCAAGAACGATACAGACTCAATCTGAACCGCAATCTGGTGTGCGGCAAACTGGACCGCACCGACTCCGGCAATCATAAACGTGAAAAATACCCGCCCGCCTTGCAGAGCCGCCTGTTCTACCGCCGCCGGCAGGCTGATTTCCAGGATTCGGCGGACCGTCGGGGCATCCCAGCGCAAAACATCCCGCAAGGATAATCGAATCTGCGGGTCTCGGGCAATGACCCTCATGGCAAGAATACCGCCGCACAACTGCGCGAGCACCGTTCCCCAGGCAGCGCCCATTGCGCCAAACGCCGGAACGCCTACGCCAAAAATCAATAGATAAGACAACACAATCGACAGCAGATTGCTAAAAGTCCCGATGTAAAAAGCGCTCTTGGTCTTGGACAGGCCGCGCAGCACGGCATTGCCGATCACCATCAGCAGATATATCGGCGTAATCAGAAACAGTACTTTCAGCATCCGCCCGGCAAGCAAAACAACGGCCGGTTCCGCGCCAATCAACAAAAACAGGCCTTCCGCGGCAATATATCCTGCTATCGCCAGCAACAGCCCCAGCAATAATCCAATCAGCAGCGCCTGCCCGGTTGTGCGGCGCACCTGTTCCCATTGCCCGGCACCGCTTTCTTTGCCGACCAGGGCCGAAGCACCGGTGCCAAATGCGGCAATTACCATTGCGCTGGCAAACTGCACCATCGTGGCAATTCCCACGGCAGTCAGAGCAACCGCGCCCAACCGTCCGACCATCGCCGTCGTCACGACCCCGGTGATCATCACGCCGGACATTTCCAGCACCACCGGCCATGCCAGTGTAATTACCTGCCAACGCATCACTTTCCGTAAAGAATTTCGCATGAAAGAGCCTCTCTTGGCGCGATTCCGAATGAATTCAGAAAGATTCGGCCGCAACGATAAAATTGTAGCAAATTTTTCGGCGCATTTATATACTTTTCTGATTATCGAAAGGAAATCGGCAATCCATGCCGAAAAGAACTAAGCATGGAAAAGAATTTATTATTTGCCCTGGACATCGGAACCCGCAGTATCGTCGGCATGGTCGGCGAAAAAAACGAGGCCGGCATTCGCGTGCTTGGCGCGATTCGCCATGAGCATACGACCCGAGCCATGTTGGACGGGCAAATTCACGATGTGCCGGAAGTCGCCAAAGTCATCCGGTCAGTCAAGGCGAAACTGGAATCCGAATTCGGTCCGTTGCGGCAAGTAGCCATCGCCGCAGCCGGCCGCGCGCTTTCCACCCTGAACGCCACAGCTGAGCTGGATGTTCACGGTAAAGGTTATCTGACGCTACAGGAAGAACGCACGCTTGAGCTGACGGCAATCCAGACGGCGCAGAAGCAGTTGGCAACGACCCGTGTAGTCAATGACCCGGCCAGCTACTATTGCGTTGGCCACAGCATCGTGAAATTCGCGCTTGATGGTACCACGATGAAAACCCTGGTCGGTCAGCGCGGACAAAAAGCCACGGTGGAGATCATCTCAACGTTTCTTCCCCGTCAGGTCATCGATTCGCTGCAGGCCGCTGTAATGGCAGCCGGACTGGAAATCGGCACTCTCACGCTCGAACCGATTGCCGCAATCAACGTACTGATTCCGCCGACGATGCGACACCTTAATCTGGTGCTGGTCGATGTCGGAGCCGGAACCTCCGACGTGGCGGTGACACGCAACGGCTCGGTGATCGGCTACGGCATGGTACCGATTGCCGGCGATGAAATCACCGAAGAACTGTCGGCACAGTTGCTGCTCGATTTTAAAGTGGCGGAGGCGCTCAAGCGCCGACTTGGCCGCAATGTGAAAAACCTCCATTACGTCGACATCCTGGGCCTAAAGCACTCGGCGCCGCCGGCCGATATCATCCGCAACATCACGCCGGTGGTAACGGAACTGGCGCAGGCGATCGCCACTCAGATCATGCAACTCAACAATACGGTGCCGCAAGCGATTTTGCTGGTCGGTGGCGGTGCTTTGACCCCGCTGTTGCCGGAAGTCCTGGCGCAAATCATGGACATGCCCAAGGATCGGGTCGCGGTACGTCGGCCCGACGCAATCGAAGATGTCCACGGAATCGCTGCCGATTTCTGCACGCCTGATGCGGTGACGCCGCTTGGCATATTAAAAATCGCCGGTGCTGAAACATTAAACTTTCTTAATGTCACACTCAACGGGCAATCCCTGCGCCTGTTCAACCTCGGCGGCCTGACCGTGGGCGACGCCCTGCTGGCGGCCGGCATTGACGCGCGCAGCTTAAGCGGACGACCGGGACTCGGCATCACACTCAACATCAACGGCGAACGTAAATTCATTGCCGGTTCTCACGGTCAAGCCGGCCAACTGACAGTCAATGGAAAAGCGGCGTTGTTTAGCGATTCGATCAGCGAAGGCGACCTGATTCACGTCGAAAAGGGGCGGGACGGCGCCAGTCCCAGTCCCTGTCTGGCCGAATTGGTCGATTTGCCTGCCGCTTATCCCGTCCGTATCGAGGGAAAAACCTATCAGGTCCGTCCGCTGATTTTTGTCAACGAGCGCCCTGCCACAGCGGAGCAAAAGCTCTCCGACCGAGATCAGGTCGTTTGGAGCCCTGCCGATACGATTGACCGGGTGTTCCGGTCCATACGGTTCGAACTGGAAGCCAGACGCTTTCAGTATATCGTGAACGCAACAGAACGCACGCACTCTGTCTGGCCCGCTTTTGTCCTGAACGGCTTGCCTGCAGACCCTTCTTCGCCGGTCCACGCCGATGACGAAATCTCGCTGATCCCACCGAACACGCCAGAGTTAGGCAAGGTGATCGGCTTCTGCGAACAGGACATCGAACCGATCGAGGTCATCTTCAACGGCATCCGCTGCATGGTTCCCACACGACGCTACACGTTGACCCTCAACGGTTGTACCGCAGCCTTGAATGACCCGGCGCCGGACGGCGGCGTCATCGACTTTTCGTTGTCTCAGGCCAGTCAGCCAACTTTGGCCGATGTCCTGTTGGCGGCGGAATTCAATCCGGGCGAGCTACCCGCGGCAGGCGGTATTGCGGTTGTCGTGAATAGTAAAGTCGCAGAATACACTGCCATCATCAAAAATGGCGACAAAATCGACATCGTGACCAAGGATCCGGTCAAATGACCTAAAAATAGGCGAAAAAAAGCAGGCCTTTTATTGACCTGCTTTTTTCGCCCGGTCTTGCCGGGTCAGGTCGCAAGGATACCGACAGAGACCTAGCACAGGGTCTACAGAACCTCGGCATCTGGTTGCTTCCTCATTTGCCTATATTATATCATAACATTCACAATCGCGCTGTAAACTTCGGGTTAAAATAGTTATTATTTTATTTTATATGTAAAGGCGGAATGAATGATGCAACAAACATCCTTGCGCAAAATTGCGCTTGTAACTGGCGGAGGCACCGGAATCGGTCGCGCCGTTTCGCTCGCCCTGGCGGCTTTGTCGATTGACGTGGTCGTCAACTATTCCCGTTCGCGGCAGGAAGCGCTGGATACAGTCGCAGAAATTGAAAAAAGCGGCGGCAAAGCTGTCGCAGTCCAGGCAAATGTTGCGAACGACATGGAAGTCCGTGCAATGGTACAGACTGTTGTCGAACAGTTCGGCCAGCTGGACTATGTGGTTAATTGCGCCGGCACGACAGTCTATGTGGACATGCCTGACCTGGAAGGACTGAAACCGGAGTTCTGGGATGAGATCATGGCGGTCAATGTGAAGGGCTTGTTTTCGGTCTGCCGGGCTGCAGCGCCGCACCTGAAAAAAACACGCGGCAGCATCGTCAATATCACCTCGGTAGCCGGAATCACCGGCATGGGCAGCTCGATCGCCTATGCCGCCTCCAAAGCCGCCGCAATCAGCGTGACAAAATCGCTGGCTCGGGTTCTGGCACCGGAAGTACGGGTCAACAGCGTCGCTCCGGGAATCGTACTGACCCGCTGGGTCGAGGGGCGGGAAGCGCACGTCAAGAAATTGGGCGAACACACACCGCTGGGCCGCTGCTGCAACGCCGAAGATGTCGCTGATGTGGCGGTGCCGCTATTAGTCAATGCGACGATGATGACAGGGCAGACCGTCGTGGTTGACGGCGGTGCATTCCTGTAGTGAACTCTTTGATTGGTCAGGCAGCACGGAATAACTCGATTGCTGTCGATTGGCGTCTTGATTCACAGCGACTTGCAACTGATTTTGCCGGTCGTCCAGAAAAGCTTCATCCGTGCTTCTGGTCTCAAATCAACGTCCTTGTTGATTTGACCGGGCAAAACTGCGTTGCTTCGTCAGTGATGTTAAGCCTTTAATCCAAGGCAGTTTTTGTTATTTCAGTGTTGCCTCTCTTCTTCGCATTTAAACAGCGGTTCCTTGAAACAAGGCCTGCAACAGACTGGCATAAAGTCTGCGGCAGGCCTTTGTCTTATCTGAAAAAATCCTGTTGGCTGCCTGCTGCTATCTTACACTTTCGGCAGGCACTGCAGGCCTTCGGTCAGCTCGGACTGCGGGCAGG
>CAZOJA010000037.1:0-14670 GCA_964579955.1 uncultured Veillonellaceae bacterium
GCGCAGCGAAAGCCGCATTGCCCGCAAGCAATATCACTAGTGCGATCGTTGCGGCAAAAGCTTTAATGACCTTGCTATTGCTTTGCATCATGGCACTCAGGCTCGCTCTGCAAACGCTCTTGCTTTGCAATAAAATAACATGACATAACAATACTACCCTCCGATAACAAAGCTGCGCATCGAAATCGACCCGTTCTGGATGTCGCTGCAACAAAAGCGAAGCTTTTCTGCCGGTTCCTGCAATGCCACCGAATAAAGCAGTGGCAGAAAATGCTCGTCGGTGGGGACTGCCAAGCGGCTGTCCGGCAATCCATCGAACTCTATCAACCGTTGGTGTTGCCGCTTGAGCAACAGCTCCGCCATCAAATTGTCAAAACGTTCCGCCCAGTCATACGTCTCGCCATACATGGAATCAAAATTGATCCGCGACAAATTATGCACCAGGTTGCCGCTACCCATGATGAGAACGCCATCCTGCCGCAAAGGCGCCAAGGTTCGTCCCAGCGCATAATGTTCCTTCGGCGAAAGGTTCACATCCAGGCTCAATTCGAGGACGGGAATCTCGGCTGCCGGATACATATGCTTCAGCACCGCCCAGGCCGCATGGTCGATTCCCCGCGATCCATCCGTCACTATCCTGTTTTGACTAACCATACAGACCCGCTCGGCAATTGCGGGAGATCCGGGCGCTTGATATTTTTCCTGATACAGAGCCGGCGGAAAACCATAAAAATCATAAATCGTCGACGGATTTGCAGCGGCCGTGACAAAAGTTCCCCGGGTCTGCCAATGAGCAGAAACCACTAGCACTGCCGACGGCTTTGGCAACGTCCGGCCAAGGGCCTGCATGCTACGGGTATAACTATTTTCAGCAATAATATTCATCGGCGAGCCGTGACCAACGAACAGGACAGGCATGGGCGTTTGCATCGACGTACCACTCCACTTCATTTCGAACTTGAGCTGATTGATATAACCAGATTTAGCCACTTGCATCAATACAGCACTTTTTATTTTATTCCCCTTTCTTTTACCTTTACTCTACTGGTTTTCAACAAAATCGTTTATCCAGCCAGGGTATTATCAGTTGTGGCAACACTTCCATGCTCCCTGTGGCAACATGATCGATCTGCGGTCTGGATATTTCTTTGGACCCGTTAAACTTTTGGAACAATTCCTCCGACCCCGAGGGCGGAACCGCCAGATCAGCGGTACCGTGAATAATCAGCAGCGGTGTCTGCAGTCTTGTTGCATCGCCGATCGGATCGTAATCGTTCGCAAGCAAATCTTTGACAAATTGATCCTGTAAAGAAAACCCCTTGGCAAAGAAATTGGCGATCGGTGCCCCTGCCTCGGACTGCTGCCACAGTTCAGGCCCCAGGATAATGTCCCGGAAGTTTTCGATGGGATGCAGCACCGGTGCGAAAACAATTCGACCGGCGATCCTCGCTTCATCTTTCAAAGCGGTCAGTGCAATCAGCCCTCCCAGACTATGACCGTACACTAGGATCGGCGCATCGGCAAATTGGGACTGTTGCTTTACCCACTTCACCACATTGCGCAAATCGGTTTGCCAGCCACTGACAATCGTATCGGCAGCGAACTCGCCTTCGCTGTCTCCCGAGCCTAGAAAATCGAACCGCAGCGCGTTGTAACCAGCTTGTGCCAGCTTTTTCGCCAAATTCAACGTCAACTGATTGGCGCCGACTTTATCGCCGGTAAAACCATGACAACAGATAATCAGCGGAGTATTCCGCCGGGTATCCGCCGGTTGATGCAACATCGCCGATAAACGTTGACCACGGCTGGGAATCCAATAATGTTCTTTCACCTGGGTTGCCTCCTCTTAAATTATGAATACCCTATTATATTTACTCCTTCTCCATTTATCGGCATTATCCTGCCCGCTCCGAGTCCTAGCCGTGCAACGAAAAACTCGGAACATGACAATGAACGCCGCAAAAAATGTGTTTCCTTTCTAACAAACAAGCAGGAATTCTGGTTCAGATAGAGAAAATAAAAGCAAAGTGGTACGACCACAATACCACCACAAACTTTTGTCGCGGGAAAAAACTAATTTGAGGTGTCGTGATGGTCCGCTTCACTACCATAAAACATGTTCGTACCTATATGGAAATCGTAGAGCAAATTTCACGAATGATTCGTGAAAAGGAATTACAGCCTGGAGAAAAACTGCCTTCGGAACGTGCCCTTTCATCCGAACTGGGTATAGGTCGTCAGTGTTTGCGTGAAGCGCTGAGCGTTTTGGAAGTGTTGGGCCTGATAGAGGTAAAAAAAGGGCGTGGCACGTTTGTCCGGGCAGATGCTCTTAGTAACATGACTGCCAAAGATCTTGACATCGAAGAAATCGGCGATCCTTTTGCCTTACTGGAAGCACGCAAAGCGCTGGAACCGCAAGTAGCGTTTCTTGCGGCAAAAATGGCGCAACCGAAGGATTGGGCTGAAATGGATGAAATTCTCGCCGAAATGGCCGAAGTGCTAGAGCGCGGTGAACACGCCAGTTCTCAGGATAAACGCTTGCATCTTGTCATTGCCCGCGCCAGTCGTAATCCGGTATTTCACAAATTGATGAATGAAATCATCGCCAATATGGGAAAACGTCTCTGGTTGACACTAAAGGAAAAAAGCCTGCTAGTCGGTGGCAGAAACGAACGGTATCACGAAGAACATGTCAAACTGGTACAGTCGATTAAACAAGGAAATGCCAGACTTGCCGAAAAAATCATGATTCAGCACCTGCAAGGAATTGAAGAAGATTTGCGCTGCTAATCCAGGGCGGATGGCTTTTGCGGAGGTGATTCTATACGTCTAGTGGTACGACCAGCCTACCGGCTGCATATCTATTTTTGTCGTAGTCATCATCAAATAGCAGGAGGGAAAGCATGAACTCAAAGCTTTTGAAAAGTCTCCTTGCCATCGGCATCGGCGCCGCAATTTGGTTTTCACCGGTCCCTGAAGGATTAAAACTGCAAGCTTGGCGTTTATTTGCCATCTTTGCGGCAACGATTGCTGGTCTGATTTTACAGCCGCTGCCGATGGGCGTCACCTGCTTCCTGTCGATTACATTTACGGCGCTTGTCGGCGTACTAAAACCTGAACAAGTGCTGTCCGGCTTCGGAAACTTGACGATCTGGCTGATTGTATCCGCATTTTTATTTTCGCGCGGCTTTATCAAAACCGGACTGGGCCGTCGCATCGCCTTCCTGATTATGCGCGCCATTGGTCACCGAACAATCAACCTAGCCTATGCACTAGCAATCAGCGACTTGATCATCAGTCCGGCAACCCCTTCGGTCACTGCTCGCAGTGGCGGCATCATCTTTCCGATAGCCAAGAGCCTGGCTGTTGCTTTTGACTCGGAACCAGGCACTACCGCTCGACGAATGGGGGCATTCCTGATTCAGTCCGTAACCCATGTCAGCATGGTCACATCGACCCTGTTTCTGACCTCCCAGGCCGGCAACACGCTGGTCGCTGCCCTGGCTGCCAAAACCTTGAACTATGAGATCGATTGGCTGCTCTGGTTCAAGGCATCTGTAGTCCCTGGCCTGCTTTCCTTCCTGTTGATGCCTTACTTGCTGTATAAATTCTACGCGCCGGAAATCAAGGAAACACCGGAAGCAAGGCAAATCGCCCAAAAAGAACTGGGTCAGATGGGACCGCTGAAAACGGCGGAAAAAATTCTAATTTTTGTGTTCGTCAGTTCGCTATTTCTCTGGGCCACAGGTCAGTGGACCAAAGTAAACCCCACCGTAGTCGGCATGCTCGGAGTATGCATCATGCTAGTCGGCAACGTTTTGGACTGGCAGGATATGATCGGTGAGAAAAGCGCCTGGGATACGATGATTTGGATGGGGAGCATCATAACTTTAGCCGGTTTTTTAAACAGTCTCGGCTTCATCGCCTGGTTCTCCAAAATCGTTAGCGCGTCTATCGTGGGGCTTTCCTGGACGGCGGCTTTAGCATTAATTTTGTTCATCTATATGTACACACAATATGCCTTTGCCGGGCTGAGCGCCCATGTCACGGCATTATTCCCTGCACTGGCGGCAGTTGCCATCGCCACAGGAGCCCCGGTTGCACTAACGGTACTCTCTCTGGGCTTCGTTTCCAGTCTATGCGGTTGCTTGACCCATTACGCCTCCGGCCCCTCGCCGATCTTTTTTGGCGCCGGTTATACAGATGTAAAGACCTGGTGGAAAATTGGCTTCTGGATCTCGTTGGTCCATCTGCTCGTCTGGGGTGTAGTTGGCTCAATCTGGTGGAAAGTCATAGGCCTTTGGTAGAAATAAATCAAAACAAAAAATTGAAATGTTGGAGGAGAAACAATGAAACTAGTCACCTACGAAATCAATGCAAAAGTGGAAATCGGCTTTCTCACAGAAGATGGCGAGATGGTACGCCCGTTGCAGGCAACAGAACTGTATTACTTACAATCCTCAACCTTGCCTGGTTCGATGTTGGAACTTCTTGACCGAGGACCCCAAGCAGTGGAAGTCCTGCAAACTCTTTTTGCCAGATTAGATGAAACTGGGCCGAAACTCCCACTTACCAAAGTCAAATTGTTGGCTCCCATCCCCCGCCCGCGCAAAAATATTTTTTGCATTGGCAAAAACTACGTCGAACATGCCCTGGAATTTGAAAAAACAAAAGATGTCAATGTAGCAGTACCCAAAGTGCCGGTTATCTTCTCCAAACCACCGACCTGCGTTGTCGGAACAGGTGCAATCGTAAAGAACCACAAACATATGACCTCTCAGATAGATTACGAAGTGGAATTGGCTGTTGTCATTGGTAAAACAGCGTCTAATGTCAGCAAAGAAAATGCCTATGAATATGTTTTTGGCTACACGGTGATGAACGACGTTTCTGCGCGCGATCTGCAAAAAGCCCATGCGCAGTGGATCATGGGCAAAGGTCCTGATACCTTTGCGCCCTTGGGTCCTTGCCTAGTCCATAAGAGCAGTATTCCTGACCCCCATAACTTGTTCATTCGCTGTTCAATCAATGGCGAACTCCGCCAAAACGCCAATACAAAAGACATGGTATTTGATATTCCAAGCTTGATTGCCACCCTGTCCTCCGTTGTCACCTTGGAGCCAGGCGACATCATTGCGACCGGCACACCAGCCGGAGTAGGCGTAGGATTTACCCCGCCAAAATTCCTGCAACACGGTGATGAAATGCGCTGCGAAATCGAAAAGATCGGCGCACTCGTCAATACAATCGAAAAATAAAATCGTTACCCACCAAAAACAGAGCGAGGGGATTCCTTTATACCAAGGAATCCCCTCGCTCCGCTTTTCACTTAATTGCTGTAATGCCGTGATTTCTTGTGTTGATACATCAGTGAATCCGCCTGATTGAGCAGTCCTTCAGCATCAACAGGGCTTCCCTTTCCGACAAAGACCACGCCGGCGCTGAATCCTAATCGATATGGCTTAGCCAAAGCCTTCGTCAGTTCGCTGAGCCCTTGTTCGATCTGCTCTAAAACCGCTTCAGCCTGCTCAACTGAGTAATCGGGGAAGATCAGAGCAAATTCGTCGCCTCCTAATCGCCCCGCACAGTCGCTTTCTCGCACGGAACTGCAAATCAACGACGCAACCGACCGAATATACCAATCACCCTCCTGATGACCAAAATTGTCGTTGACTGCTTTCAAATGATCTAAGTCAAGAAATGCCAACGAAAATTCCAATCGCCCGGACTGAACCTGTTCCAACATCAGTTCCAGTTTTTCCAAAAATGCGCGCCGGTTCATGATGCCGGTCATGCTGTCGGTCGCTGCCAAACGGCTGGATTGTAACGCATGCTGCTGCAATTGCTGCTTTTCAGTAAGATCCCTCATTACAACCACGGCGCCGATATTCTCACTACTGCCGCCCTGGAGGCGACTGCTGCTCACACTGATGCGTCGATAGCCGCTTCGTGTCGGATAATCCAATTCAACGCCGATATGCTTGACCCCCGTTTCGAGAGTATCAAGCAACATGCTGCGAAATCCGGTTTCCCCGATGACAAAAATCTCGCTATAATATCGGCCGATCACTTCTTTTGCATCATATCCGGTCATCGCTTGCGCCGCCTGATTGATCATCACGATCCGTCCCTCTCCGTCCACGGTGATGATTCCGTCCGCGATGCTGAACAGGATATTCTCGTTGAGCAGACAGGCTTCCTGAATTTCCCGCGACATCCGATTGATTGCCACTGCGATTTCGCCCATCTCACCGGTCATTACAGGCAACGGTTGTGTCAGATCGGTCCGCATCCTATCCAAGCCATCCTTGATCGATTCTACGTCACTGACAAAACGATTGGTCAGAATCAACATCAATCCGAGGCAAACCAGCAGTCCCAGCGCGCCAAACAGATAAATCTGGCGGTTCATGTTCGCCATCTGGCCGCGAATATCATCGGTCAATTCATTGGCCCAGATATATCCTTCCACCTTTCCGACACGTACAATCGGCAGCATCGCATTCATGATGTTGCCTCGGACCAATGAACCAAACTCTACGCGCGGCAATCCATCCACCATCACTTTGCGCCCCGGATGGTCGGGAAGAATGCTACGCCCCACCGTTGCAGCATATTCCCGACTTGGTCCATAGGTTATGATTGCATCCAAGTCGCGGCTATAATAGCCGACACCAAGTCCCGGCATCGCCGCAGCCACTGCATCGGTATAGGGAGTAAGCGCCTGATTCAGATATCGCAGCTGAAATTCCCGCGAAGCGGCTTGGGCGTTTTTGTCCTGCAAAATTGCCGCAAATCCGCCCTGATCCAGGTGCGAATCAAGCAAGCGCGCAGCAAAGAAGAGTTTCGCCTGCTTTTCAGCAATCAAAGCTTCTTCCGCTCTCGTTTTCACTTCATACCCAGCCAAAAGGATCGGTACCGAGACAATCAGCAACGTCAAGAGCAGCATCCGGTATCGCAAACTCTTGGGAAGCCAGCCGTTCATGCAAGTCCTCCAGAAACAGATTCACGCAAGCATCGATTAATGAGAATATTTATTCGCTGCATGTATTGCAAAATCCTTTGCCAAGAGGAGATTCATTGATGCGAGCCGAATCTATATTTTCAGGTCAATCATGCATTGGGTCACTAGACAAGGGAGTGAGTGCGCTTGTTCGATCAAAACTTCTCTTCCGACTTTTTCCACCAGGCTGTCGATCAAATTCGCGATGCAATGCTGATCATGAGTCTGGACGGTTCTTTGCGCTACGCCAATCAGGCTGCGGTAGATTTGTATGGTTTTGATAAATCCGAGTTATTGAAACTCAACATAAGGCAGTTGCGCGACCCGAATACCTTTGGCGAGCTACCGGCGCAAATGGCCAAAGCAAGGATGCAAGGCATCTTGTTCGAATGCACGCATCAGAACAGAACCGGCGCAACCTTTCCTGTCGAAGTCAGTTCCCGGCAAATTATCATCGAAAACACCCCTTATCTGATCAGTATCATCCGTGACATCAGCGAACGGGTTAAAACCGAACAGAGCCTGCACTTCAGCCAACAACTGTTTGATTTGTTCCTTGAGTACAGCCCGATTTTCGTCTTTGTCAAAGATGCGCAGATTCGCCCGGTCTATCTGAGCCGGAACTATGAACAGATGTTAGGAATGCCTTTGTCAGCCGTTCTGGGGAAAACGATGGATGAGCTGTTTCCCGGAGAAATGGCTAATAAAATGATCGAGGATGACAAGCAGGTATTGCGGGCAGGAAAGCCGTGCGAAGTCGTGGAAGAGTTTGCCGGCAAAACCTTTGTCACCACCAAATTTCCTATTTTTATTGAGGGTCAGGCAGCATTTGTCGCCGGTTTTACAATGGATATCACCACGCAGAAAAAAATGGAACAAAGTCTGCTGGAAAAGAACCTGCAACTGCAAACCGTGATTGAAATGTTGCCAGATTTGTTTTATTTCAAGGACATGGACCGGCGCTACACGATTGTCAATAAAGCGTTGGAGGCCTTTGTCGGATTGCCGGCCGAAGAAATCCTGGGCCGACAAAGCGAAGATGTTTTGCCGCCGGAATGGGCGAAACAAATTCGTGCCAGTGATGAACAGGCTTTTTTGACTGGTTCGCTGATTCGACAGGAACAGGTCGTTGAGGGTCCACCCACTCGCTGGTTGGACTCATTTAAAGTTCCACTCCGGGATGCGCAGGGTAACATGATCGGAATCATCGGCGGGAGTCGTGACATCACCGAACGAAAACGCAATGAACTGATGTTGGAAGAACGAACCGCAGCGTTGGAACAAAGTCTGTTGCGATTACAAAAAGCCTGGCACCAAACCATTGAAGTGCTGGCCTCGACATCAGAAGCTAAAGACCCCTACACTGCCGGACATCAAAAACGGGTAATGCAGCTGGCTATATCTATTGGCCGTGAACTGGAAATGAGCGAAGACGAACTGACCGGTCTGCAAATGGCGGCTTTGATCCATGATATCGGAAAAATCAATGTGCCCGGTGAACTGCTGAGCAAGCCGGGATTATTGTCGCCGCTGGAACGCCAGCTCATTAATACCCATGCCACCGCCGGTTATGAGATTCTCAAGGCACTGGATCTCCCTTGGGATGTCGCCAAAGTAGTCAAACAACACCATGAACGGTGTGACGGGACAGGTTACCCTGACGGCTTGAAACAAGACCAAATCAAATATAGTGCACGAATTTTGGCCGTAGCCGATGTGGTGGAAGCCATGGCGTCACACCGCCCCTATCGACCGGCTCTGGGCATCGAAAGGGCATTGGCCGAGATTGAACAGGGAGCCGGCAGAGTGTATGACAAGTCGGTTGTTGCAGCTTGCCTGAATGTTTTTAATAAACAAGGTTTTCTATTCGACTAACCAACGGAAGCTAGTTAAGTGTGAACACAACTATTTACCGGCAAAAAATGTGCAAATGGTTAATTTTTCTGAAAAAAGGACATGCACGTAGCATGTCCTTTTTTTTGTTTATTGTCCATTGGCATCCCGATCAGCTCGTTCAAAATAGTTGATTATTCAACTATTTTTGTTTACAATTAAAAACAGTTGAAAGTTCAATCAACGGAGGGTTGGGAATGAATAATCTGGATAGCCAAATCTTACGGGATATTGGCGCTGTAGCGCGGTCTGTTCAATCAATCAGCGATATACACTTTCGCCGACTTAAGCTGCAAAAAGGACAATTCATATTTTTGACGCGCATCTGCGAATATCCGGGAATCAATTTAATCGAGTTGTCCTTACTGCTTCGGGTTGACAAAACAACAACCACGAAAGCCGTGAACAAGCTGATTGAAATATGTTATGTGCAAAAAGAACGTGATGAATCCGACCAACGAGCCTGGCGCTTATTTCCCACCGCAAACGCTTTAACCATTTACGCGGAAGTCATTGCTGCAGAAAACCAACTCATCGGATTCTGTTTCAATGGTTTTTCACATCAAGAAAAAAGTGCAGTCAGCCAGCTACTTGCACGCATGAGGGATAACATCAGTCACGAATGGCGGTCACAAAAAAACGTTCAAGGAGGCAAGAAAAATGAAGAACTTGGTAATTCAGGAATACGCCGCTAATCATCTGGAAGAACTAATCCAAATGATCTTGACAATTCAACAGCGGGAATTCGCAATCGCAATTACACGTGAAGACCAGCCCGACTTAGCGAATATTCCGCAGTGTTATCAGAAGGGAAACGGAAACTTCTGGGTCGCATTGTATGGAACAACTATCGTCGGATCAATAGGTTTGATCGACATTGGCAATCAACAGGTCGCTTTGAGAAAGATGTTTGTCAACGCTTCATTTCGCGGACCGCAGTATGCCGTGGCTAATTCTTTGCTAGAAACTGCGCTTGCCTGGGCAGGCCAGAAAGGAATCGAGACTGTTTTCCTGGGTACGACGGACAAATTTCTGGCTGCTCACCGTTTCTATGAAAAACAAGGGTTTGAAAAAATCATTCGAGCCGATTTGCCTCCCACATTCCCGGCAATGCTTGTTGATAGCATATTTTATCGATATACTCTCAACAATGAAGGGGCTTTGATGTGCTGACGGCTATTTGGCGGGTTCGTGCCGTAGTGCCTGGCAGCCGCAAGGATACAAAGGTTCGTACTATGCAATGTCGAAAGCTGCCGATTAGTCAGCCTTGCAAAGGACAACTGGCCCTTTGTTGGCAGAGACAACGTCCATCCCTTTGTGGATAGCCGCAGTAATAGACTGAAACGCTGGCCCTCCATCCGTCAAAGTCGCCTCACTTATAGCTCCTTGTGATTAATTTTTCGTAGACGGACCCATCGACAACCGCTTCAATAATGACCGGTCCTTTGGCAGCAAACCCGGTTTGCAGAGCTTCACGCATTTCTGCCTCATCATGCGCCGTAAGCACAGGCACGCCCAAAAAACGATCGGCAGAAAAATATTCCCCTTCATATAGTTCCGTCCCGTAGAGAGGGACCTGTTTCCAGCTCTGCTTTACCTCTATCAGGCTCAGGCTTCTGTCGCAAAGCACAATAAACACCACATGCAGCCCCAGTCTGCGTGCCGTCATCAGCTCGCCGCAATTCATCAAGAACCCGCCGTCACCGGTAATGCATACTACCATACTGTCCGGCCTGCACAGTTTGGCCCCGATAGCGGCAGGAACCCCAAAGCCCATCGCCGACCAACCGTTGGTCATAATCAGTCGGTTGGGCTCGCTTGTTTTCCACAATTGGCCGAGCAGATGCAAGTGGGCCCCCACATCCCCTGTTAAAATGTATTCTGCCGGAACTTCCTCCTGCAGAACGCGGATCGCGTCAGCCGGGTTAAACGTGCCGGTTTTCAGTGTCAGCGACTCGTATACAAGGGCTGTGTTCGCTTTGACTTCCTCTAACTGCCAGTTGAACTCCGGCAGTGACAGCGAAACCAGGTATTCTATCGACTGGGCCAGGTCGCCTACGACTTCACCTGCAACATCGTAACCCAGGGGAATGTCGGCAGGTCGGGTATCGATATGCAATAGCGGGACACAAGGCATCCATGACTCGTAATTGAATTCAATCGAGTCGTAGCCGATGCCGATGACCA
The DNA here is from genome assembly GCA_964579955.1 of uncultured Veillonellaceae bacterium. GTDB lineage: Bacteria > Bacillota > Negativicutes > UBA1444 > UBA1444 > UBA1444. Next base: position 11,084 of record CAZOJA010000037.1, read on the forward strand.
AGTCTGCCTGGCGGTAGATTGGTGCCACCAGGTCGCTCAGCGCATGAAAAAGCACACCGGCATACCAGGGATGCGTTGGCTCAATCACGCCTTTGGCCATCGGCGTGAGCAAAACAGGAATTTGGTTTTGATCGATAAATGGCCGCAGCGCGTGATGCAGCCCCTGGCGTGCCACGGTAAGTCCAATCGCCAGGATCGGTTTTTTCGCCCCTCTAATTAGTGTTGCGGCTCGTTCCAGATCAGCAGCAACCGGCGCTGATATCCGTTCCTTTTCAACAGGCCCAACCAGGCCGTCACCGTCCGGGATTTCCCCGTCTATGTTGGCGGGCAAGCCGATATGCACCGGGCCGGGAACTTCGGCGGCAGCGATTCTAAAAGCGGCAGCCATGGTTTCGGCAAAGTTGCTGCCAGATAGCCGGGTGGTCCATTTCGTGATCGGTTTATACAGGGCCTGGTGGTCGATATTCATCTGGACGCGACGACCCAGGTCGGCATCCTTCACTTCCGTGGTCAGGGCAATCAGCGGCGACCGGTCGAGCAACGCGCCTCCGACCCCTGTCGCCAGGTTGGTTGCGCCAGGCCCGAATGTGGCGTGACAGACGCCGGGAATGCCTGTAAGGCGACCACAGACATCCGCCATGATGGCTGCGCTCTGTTCGTTTGATACCAGGACAAACTCCATATCGTTGTTGCGCATGGCTTCCATGTAGGGGATAGACGGACCGCCGGGTATCCCAAACACATACTTTACGCCTTGCGCTTTGAGCGACTTGATCAGTTGCTGCGCTATTGTCGTCATCGGCGCTTTCCTTTCTGCCATATCCATATAATTTTTTGCACAATTTACATCATGCCATAAATTAAGAAAGAGGCTTTGGTAACACGGTCACCGTGATAGGCCAGAAACGATTTCAGATATTTTTCTGTGCGCTGAGTTCGCGATTGATCCAGCCATCTTCGGTTTTTCCGCTCCGTCTCGGCCCTAATCTATGCTGCATACAGAGATCTGGCTTTTTATTGACATTGTCCGACACCAGCCACAGGCATTCTTTAGTTTATCACAGTATTGTTTTTTCCTGAATAATTTACAACCGGCTGTTGCTTGAATCTTGTCCAGGCCTCTTCTGAATCCACTACTTCAATACGCTCGTGCTTGATAAAACTGTACACGGACTATCATGAAAATAACAATGCAGGGACCTGGCGCATGGCGGTAACCAGCCGCAATCGCTGTGGCTTCATCGGCGAAGAAGACTCTTTCTTTCACATAGTTGCCTTTTGCGATGTTGCGTAGGGCCGACGCGCAGTCGAGCCTCCCGTATATCTTGCCGCCGCGCCATCCACCCAAGGTTCCCGGGGTCTCGCTGTGATATATTTTTCTGTCAACCCCGAGTAGTTTATATACTTTCGTTGGCTTCGTCGACTCATAATCCCGTGAACTCGCTCCGTACCGCGTTGCCTGCCCGCTGCCATTTAGAGATCACAACTCTTCCTCGAGAGAAAATTATTATGACCATTATGCCTATTGCAAAGAAAACCCTTGACGAAATGTGGAAGATTCAAAGGGATATTAAAAGGGTTTGATAGGTAGATAAGTTCAATTTAAAAGGGGGCTTACGCGCAATGAAACATGCAATCTGTGTATTGGCTCTTGTGTTTTCTCTGCTCATCAGTGGGCTGCCGATAACTGTGGCGGCAGCGGCCGAAGCGCCCAAAGCCATCCTAATGAAGGGGTTTTGGTTTGCTGACGGCTATTTGGCGGATGATCCCCGCTATATGGATTGGCAAGTGATTCCTGAGCAATCGGTTCGACTTTATGAAAGTGCCAGCCTGACAACATCCATTGTTGGTGAATTGGTTGCCGGTGTTCCTGTCAGAATTCAAGACATCGCATTTGAAGCCTATCCGGGCATGCAACAGGTTCGTGCCGTAGTGTCTGGCAGCAGTAAAGATGGACAGATTCGAATCATTCCGGGAGATGTTATTAGCCTGGTATGCTACATGGGTGACGCTATGTCGGCATATATCGGCGACCAGCTAGTGCTGGTTGATCTGCACGAATTGAAACTGCAAGACCAGGTAAAGCCTGAATGGCGGACGCGGCTGTATGGCGCGAACCAGTGGATGCTATTGGGAACCCCGGACGGAAAGTTCGGCTGGGCTCGATTCTACGCGGACGGCCAAGAGTCGTCCCGGGGGCGTTGGCGGATTCAACCTCGTGCCGCAGGTGGTCGAAGCAACTTCAACACCATTGTATTTTCAACGAAACCGCCACGGTTTCAAGGGCAGCCACGCTAACAAGTTTTCAAAAGGAGGCCTTGTTGATGAACCGCTTATATATTGCTGGATTGATTGGGATCATAGTCGTTTTTGCCTTGGTCTCTTTTTCCAACGCGGTCTCTGCTGAAGCGAGGTTGGTTGTGCAGCCCGTATTCTTTCTGCCTACGGATAACGCTACTTATTCCAGGGAAGAGATGAGCAGATTTTCCGACTTGCTGTTCGCCCACCTGAATCTGGCCAGTGAACATTGGAGAAGAATCCTCAGAACCGACACTTTTGAAATAACCAGGGACGGTGCCAGAGTATACTTCGCGCGAAGGCCCGGTTCATACTATACAATGCCGAAGGCTGCCGATGCCGCTCACCTCATGCTCAAAGAACTCTTTGACGAGTACGGGGATAACCGCAACACGTCACGATTCATCTACCTGGTCATCTATGCCCGGCCCGCCGGAGCATTGCAAGGCGAAATACTCGGAGGGGCAAGAACGATGAACGGCATGCCGGGAACCGGCGGGGCTTTTGCGCACCTTGAGCTTTCTTCGCTGCTTACTGACAAGCCTTACCCCTTCCAGTCAACCTTGGTACACGAACTGGGTCACGCATTCGGATTGACCCACCCCAGCTGTTATGGCTATCCTTTGAGCGAGAACGACTCAGTAATGTCATACAATCCGAGGCATCACTCAAGGGGCCTGCCTGCTTCACCGGGACCAGGAGAACTTAATCCCGAAGAATATTATGCCATTGCCCTGAACAGACTTGCTTTCCCCAGCTTCGTGTTCAACCCGGCTGTTCACAACCCAAGGAACAAGCCTTTGGATCACGCAGTAGAAAGCTGCTTCCTTGGGGAAATGAGTCCATATATTGGCGTGATATCCCAAAAGAGAAGCGTCGGTTATGAATTGTATTTTAATGGGCAGCGAGTTAACGGTCCTGACGCAAAATTTTACTCCTGGGGTCAAGCGCTGGCAAACTGCCAATACAATATCACCTCAAAACCAAACATCAAGGTGGAGTGTCGATTTGACGGCAGGGCTTTTCGGCCCTAACATTAATGAGAAAAAAAATTCGCAGACTTTGCTTCTCAAAGGAATCACGAACGTCTGCCCACAATGCCACCAAAATCCATATATGGCCCTCGACAACAGCGTCGTATGTATTTCGCTGCCGGTCGCAAGCGGCAAACGCAACTTGCCCTGATATATTTCGCAAACAAATGCGTGCAGATTGCTGACCTTGGGCTGTCCCCGTGCACTGTGGATGGAGGTACTTATGGCAGCCGCCCGGATTGCAAGTCCGGCGGT
>CAZOJA010000038.1:0-14532 GCA_964579955.1 uncultured Veillonellaceae bacterium
TTAGTGCCTATGATTATGCACCGTATGCCCTGCTCAACTGGATTGTACCGCTATTTTCGATCGCTTTCGGCTATACCGGCTTTGCCATCTGGAAAACCGACGGATCTTCCATTCGTAGCAGTTAAATCCTGATTTGCCGCTATTCGAAGCAATTCAGGGTTGCGGACAATGATCCGGTGGGTATTGTTTTCCAGCACCCCGCTGGTACGCAAACTTTGCAGCGCCTGATTGACGGTTACACGGTGCAGGCCCAGTAAGTTGGCGATATCTTCCTGAGAAACAGGCAGTGAAGGATACTCCTTCCAGCCTGTTTCTTTTTTATTGCCGTAGAAAAGATAAATCACCTTGGCCACACGGGCCAACGGTTTCAAAAATGCCTGTTCTTCAGTTTGCGTAGATAACACATGAATTTTTCGGGCCATGATCGACAGCAGCGATTTGGTAATCTCCGGATGTTTCGGCAATATCACCCCATAAAGCACCGTTTTGCTGAACCAGTAGACCTGGCAGGGCTCCACCGCCTGAAAATAATAGGCACAGGGCTTTTCATTGAACAGTGGTGTTTCGCCGAGCACACAGCCAGCTTCCATAAACCAGATAATTTTCTCGTGCCCGCCTGCGTCGACGGCAACCGTCTTGGCAACGCCTCGTTTCAGAAAGCCCAGCGCGTCAAGCGTTTGTCCTGCCTGAATGATGATTTCGTTTTTCCGGTACTCGCGCAACACAGCCAGCGGAAGCACCGTTTCCCAAGCAATCTCCTTTCCCGTGCAAATCCAGGGCGAAGACAGCATGTCCTGAGAGTACTTAATCGTGTTATCCATCGTTTCAACTCCCCTATACTACCAGTCAACCGCATGACTAACGAAACGAATACAGCTCCCGCAACGTTTCTGCCGACATGGGCTTGCCCAGCAGATATCCCTGGCAGGCGCTGCAACCAATCTGACGCAACAACACCAGTTGATCCGAATTTTCCACCCCTTCGGCGACGATACGGTAGCCGAGCAGCCGCGACATCTGCACCAGCGACTCCATCAACAACAACGCATTGCGATCCGGCTGGGCGATTTCATCAATCAGTGACTTATCGACCTTTAGAACAGCGATCGGCAATTTCTGCAGATAAGTGAAGGAGGAATAGCCTGTGCCAAAGTCGTCGAGCGAAATGGACACGCCCATAGCGCGCAGTTCGTTCAGAACGGCAATGTTATGTTGTTCGTCCGTCATCATAATGCTTTCTGTCACTTCGATCCCCAGCTGACCGGGCGGCAATCCGTACTGCTGCATAATCGCCCCGACCCGGCTGGCAAACCCGGGTGCCAATAACTGCCTTCCCGAGACATTCACGGCTACCGTCGCTGTACAGCCTGCTTGCACATTGAGGCCAGAAAAAAACTGACAAGCCTCCTGCATCACCCATTCGCCGATCGGCAATATCAGGTTGGTTTCTTCGGCAACAGGAATGAATTCGTCGGGCGACACCATGCCGAGCGACGGGCTGCGCCAACGCAGCAATGCCTCAAAGCCGATGATCCGCTCCGGAATCTGCTCGATTGCATAAATCGGCTGATATTGCAGGAAAAACTCCTGATTTTGCAAAGCCTGGCTCAGGCCTTCGCGGATTGCATGGCGCCTTATGGCCACTGCCTGCATCGAAGGTTCATAAATATGACAGGCCGATTTTTCAACATTTTTTGCATGGTGCATGGCAAGCACCGCTTTTTGCACAAATGATTCTGGTGTGCCTTCCTGCCCGCCGCACAGGAAAAACCCGCCACTGGCTCTGGCTACAAAAGAGCCGGCTGACGTCTGTAACAATACATCGGCCAGCGGATGAAACAACTTGATGGCAGCAGTCGCATCCGTCAGTTCTGGAAAAAAGACCAGGTATTCGTCGGCGCCGAATCTAGCCAAGAGAGTGTCCTGTGGGAAACTGTCCTGCAAATGCCGGGCAAACGCCTGCAAGAATTGGTCGCCAACCTCTTGCCCATGAACGTCGTTGATGAAACGGAATCCATCGATATCAACCACCAGGAATGCGCCTGTCACGAGTTGCCGATCGGAAATGCTCCTTGCGATCGCTTCCATAAATCCCCTGCGATTAAGCAGGCCGGTCAGTTCATCATGGGTAGCCTGGTAATATCGCTGCATCTCCCTGCTTTTCAGCTCCGATATATCGGTCAGTGTACCGATCAGTCGAAGCGGCACACCGTTGCCGTCACGAATAAAGCTGCTTCTCACCAGCACCCACAGCCAGTTTCCATCACGGTCGCTAATCCGATATTCCATTTCATATATGGAAGAAATCCCACTGCGAAAAGCCTCAAACCGCTTTTCCCGTTCAGGTTGATCCTGTGGATGAATGCGTTGCAAGTACACGGCTTTATCAATCGGCAACGGAAGTTGATCCAGACCCAGTTTGTATAACCAGTTGCTACTTAGCCAAAATGATTCTCCCGGTTGCAGCAAATCGCTATCCAGCAGGCCGATGTCCGAAAACTCGGTAGCCAGGCGAAACCGTTCTTCACTAAGGGCTAGCCTGGCATCTGCCGCCTTTAGCTCTTCGTGCTGCCGGTGCAGTGTCTCCTCCATCGCCAGCAGTTCTTCATAGGTCGCCTGCAATTCTTCATACTTGACCGCCAAATCGTGCTCCGCCTTTTTCTGCATGCCAATATCCAACGCAATGTTAACCAGCAGGGTGCGTTGCGGCAGAAAAAGAATCCGTGTCGAAGACAACGCCCATTTTTCTGTTCCGTCTTTGTGTTTCCACACGATTTCCATATTGGTCACCGACTGGCCACTGGCCAGCACCGTCTGAATCCGGTCCAAGTCTTCGGGACGAATCATTTCGCGCAATATGAGAGTATCTTTGCCAATCAGTTCACTACGGGAAAAACCCGTCATTTTGCAATACTCGTCATTTACCGCCAAAATAACTGAAGCCGTATCGGAAGTTTTTTCCGATACAGCAATCGATACCGGGATTTCTTTGAATAAGATCGGCAAGAAGCTGCGGGCTTCCTTTTCCGACAGCAACGAATCAGTCAACAATCCCATCGTCGTTCCCCCTGATATTTTACACCTCTATTTTCCTAGAATGATTCGCCGCCGACCCCGGATCCCCTGCTAATAGCGGGCAGAATAAGAACCAAGATGAAAAGCGACGATGTCGGTTGAACCGACACCGTCGCTTTGTTTCTATCATTCCATGACATTCTGTCTATGCGGTTACCGCAGCCAAACCCAACATTTGTCTGGCTTCGCACGGCGTAGCGATATCCCGCCCGACCTCCCGGCTGAGCCGGGCGATGCGTTCCACCAACTGGGCGTTGCTTTCAGCCAATATGCCCTTGCGGTAAAAGATGTTGTCCTCAAAGCCCACTCGAACGTGACCGCCCATCAGGACCGCATGCAGCGCCAACGGCAGTTCCGCCGCACCAATCCCGGCCACTGACCAGGTTGCCGCCGCCGGTAGCATTTCCACCAGATGCAGCAGGGTTTTCAATGTCGCCGGAGCAGCGCCGGGAACACCCAACACAAAGTCGAAATGCAGCGGCAACGTCAACAACCCTTGCTTTACAAGCCGCAGGGCAGTCGTAATCATGCCGGAGTCAAAGACTTCCACTTCCGGCTTCACACCGTATTGTTGCATCGTCCTGGCAAACTGCTCGATATCCGCCGGACTGTTCACAAAGATATCGCCGCCGAAATTTACGCTGCCGGTCGTCAATGTCGCCATTTCCGGCTTCAGCGTCACTGGTTCCAGTCTCTCTGTGGCAGTCATGCCGACAGCGCCGCCGGTGGAAACCTGGATGACCACATCGCAGCGCTGACGGATCAACCGGATGATTTCAGCGTATACCGACGCCGACTGGGTTGACGATCCGTCCGGCTTGCGGGCATGCAGATGGACGATCGACGCGCCGGCCTGCCAGGCGTCATAAGCGGCATCGGCGATCTCTGTCGGCGTGAGCGGCAGGCGGGGCTGCTCATTTCGGGTGACTTCGGCGCCGACCAATGCGGCAGTGATGATTAACTTAGTCATGTTTGTTCCTCTGGCAGGACAACGGAACCACACAAGTACCGCTGGCCCGGCAGACAACGACCGGGGTTTCCAGAACATCGGCGGCCGAGGGCTGATCGGTCGACGCGGCGGCAGTAATCACTTTTCTGGCTTCAAACTCCATCTTGCGCGAAGTTTTGCCGGCCGAAACAATGCGCCCCGTCGCTTCAATATAGTCGCCGGCATAAACAGGGGCCAGAAATTCCACCTTGTCATAGGCGACAAACAAGCCTTCGTCGCCATCGAAACGAATCAAAAGTTCTGTGGCGACATCGCCGAACAGATTCATCATTTTGGCTCCATCCACCAGTCCACCGCCGTAATGGGCGTCATGCGCGCTGATCCGCAGCCGGATCAGACTCTCGATTTTTTCCACTTAGCATCTCTCCCTTCGCTTCATTTCCTGCACCACGAACGAGGCGACATCTTCCGCGTAAGTATTCGGACCAAACCCGGCGTCATAGCCGAGTTCCTTGGCCAGTTCATGCGAAATGCGGGGACCGCCGACCACCAACACCAGTTTGTCCCGCACGCCTTCCGCTTCCAGCATGTCGACCAGCCGGGTCAAGTTGGCCAGATGCACATTTTTTTGCGTGACGATCTGCGACACCAGCAGGGCATCCGCATTCAGTTCCAACGCCTTGGCGACAAACTCGTCTGAACCGACCTGCGCTCCCAGATTGACGGCCTGGATTTCATGATAGCTTTCGAGACCCTTGTGGCCGTTGTAGCCTTTCATGTTCATGATCGCGTCGATGCCGACCGTGTGCGCGTCAGTTTCGATACAGGCACCGACAAAAACAAGCTTGCGGCCGAAATGTTCCTGGATGAAACGATCCACAGCTTCCTTCTTCATGGTTTCGAACTCGGCTTTGCTCACCGTCAGCCGGGATACATCGACGCTGGTCTTCATTTTTCCGTACAGGACAAAAAACGAGAAACCTTGGCCCAGGTCACGACTACAGGTGACGGACACTTCGTGCAAACCCATGGCCTCGCCAACGGCACGTGCCGCTTCGCAGGCCAGTTCATCATGCGGTAGCGGCAGGGTGAAGGAAAATTGTACCAACCCGTCATCAAGCGTGTCGCCGTAAGGTCTGACCAGGCAGGCAGCGTCAGTTGGCATCAGTTGCATTGTCATTGCTTGCACCTCCCCGCATCAGATCGAGGAACGGATTATAATAATCGTCATTTTTGTTAATTACGCCGGCCGCTCCCTTACCGCCATCCGGCAGCCGCGAGATTTCGGCGAACATTTTTCGACGGATCGCTTCCATCAAGCCGATCTGTTCTATTTCCGCCAGCATTTGTACCGTCTGCGCCAAAACTTCGTTGGCCCGGTCCTGGATGCGACCGGTTGGTTTGAATTCGATTTCATCAGCCAGATGCCGCATGGTATGGAACACATAACGGGCATTTTCCAGCGCCAGATAGCGATCCTGCAAAAGCGGAGTATGGATCGCTTCCGTCATCATACCGAGCAGGTGGATGGTTTGACCGGTCATGACCGAGGCCGCGTTGAACAAAGCATCTTGTACCTGACCCTTAAAAATATTGCCTGTCATGTATTTGGTCGGCGGCATGTACTTCAGCGGCGCCTGCGGAAAAACCTGCCGGATCAACTGGGCATGGGCGATCTCCCAAAGGAATCCATCCTCGCTGTCCGGGTTGATTTCAAAGGCATGACCGAGGCCGATCTGCTCCGCCTTAAGACCTGACATCAGGGCGAACTGCTCATTGATCAACTGGGAAGCCAGCACCGTATGGGCCTGCTCGTAGGCATCGGCCGTGGTCAGATAGTTGTCTTCGCCGGTGTTGATGATAATTCCGGCATAGGCGTTGACCATGCGGGAAAAGAACTGGTCGAGAAAAGTCCGCCGCATGTTGATGTCACGGAAGATAATCCCGTACATGGAGTCGTTGAGCATCATATCCAGCCGTTCCAACGCGCCCATGACGGCAATTTCCGGCATGCACAGGCCCGAGCAGTAGTTTGTCAGGTAAATATAGCGTCCCACGGCTTCGCCTGCCGCATCGAGCGCGCGGCGCATCAACCGGAAATTCTCCTGGGTGGCGTAAGTGCCGCCAAAGCCTTCCGTAGTCGCTCCGTACGGAACATAGTCCAGCAGACTCTGGCCTGTGGTCCGGATCACGGCAATGATGTCGGCGCCTTGATGGGCCGCGGCGGTAGCCTGCTTAATATCCTCATAGATGTTGCCGGTGGCAACGATCAGATAGAGCTGAGGCGCAGGCCCCTTGCCCAAACGTTGAATCATCTCTTCGCGTTGCCGGCGGTTGGCGGAAATTTTGCGACAAGCCTCGCCAGCCAGTTGCAGGGCTTTATTCTTGATTGCCTCGCGGTTGCCGTCTGGTTTCGTCAGCACCAGAGCGCCGCAGGCAACTGCCGATGCAACTTCCTGCGCAGACGTTCCCTGCCGCTCCATCGCCGCAACGACTGGCATCACTGCACCTTGCCCCAGAAAGTCTTGCGCAAGCAGATGTTCCACGACGATATTGACCAAGGGAGCGCCCTGGGCATCGACGCCGTCAATGCCGAGTAGACGCAGGCTGGCCCGTTCGATGCTGACGGTGGTCATGCCATCGACCGCCTGTTTCACCTGGCAAGCAATGTTTTGCGCCGATCCGCGGGCTTTATTGACCAGCGCCTGATCAATGATTAGTTGTGCCATCACTTACTCTCCTGTGTTGCTAAGTTTCTTGTGAACTGACCGTAAGACTGCACCAGATCAAACACTGGTAATGGCGCCAACGCTGCGGACATGCGATGAAAAAATTCACCGGCATTAAATGAACCGCCGGTTGGCGAGACCGGGTTGAGGGTAACTGCCAGCAGACGGATCGGTTCTATCACCCGAATGCTGCCGCCGGCAGCGGAAAATCTTCGCCAGTGCTCCGAAGAGCAAAATAAGGCCGCCCCGTTTCTTAGCACTAACTGTATCCGGCCTTGTCGCCGACTATCCAGCAGGCTTTCCAATATCCCGTCGCCGACTGCGCCGGACAATACGGCAAACTCGGTCTGTTTGCCGATCAATTTCTTCAACTGGTCACCGGCAAGCAGCGAATGGCGAACGTCTAGAATGCAGGGGGTGAGGTCTTCTGACAGTAGCGCGGTCTGATTGGCGTCCATGATCCGGCGACAGACAGACAATAGTGATGAAGCGACTTGCGGCAATGACAGGCGATTGACTCTGTCCTGCGTTTTGGCCAGCACCAGCTCGATGCTCTGCCCCAGCGCCGCTCCGGTCGACAAGACTATCGATTGAGCCAAGCCGGGAACAGCAGGACTGACCCGGTCAAGCGCCCCGTCGATCAGTGTCAGTTCGGCGCCATAGCGGACAAACAGCTCCTGAATCCTTTGGTGCTCGCTGATCAGGGTCGGTCCGGCCAGTTCGACCAAGCCGCTGGTTCTGGTCCGCCCGACGATGATTTCTCCCATGGCGCTGGTGAAGCCTGTGCGCTGTACGATTTCCAGCTGGGCTTCACTGCGGCTTAGTGTTCCGGTTGCCGTTGCCAGCAGCGAGCCGGCCGGAGCGAAAATCCGGGGTTTTGGCGTCAGAAATACTTCATCGCGTCGTTCCCCGTCGCGACCGATCGAGGTCAAGCCGAGTGTTAGCGAACGTTCTGCCGCTGCTTGGATCAGGTGGTTGAATGCGACAGTTTTTCCTACGTTCTTTGCCATTCCGATACAAGAAAGACTGGTTGTCCGGTTCTCCTGAACCAGCGACAGGAGTGCGTCGACCCGGTTTTTGTGCTCAGGCATAAATGGTTTCGAACAGTTGCCGCAGTTGGGGGCTTTCCCGCAGAAGATGCAGTGAGATCTCGGCGTGACGATGAGTATAGCCATTACCGATGATCATGTTCACATCTTTGCCCACACCTTCGGCGCCGAGCGCCGCCGCCGTGAAGCTGGTGGCCATCGAGAAGAAATACACAGTGCCGTAATCACGGGTCGCCAACACCGACGCCATCTCCGTGCCGGGAATATTCACGCAGTTGATCGTCACATCGGCAAGCTTTCCGTCAGTAACGGCGGCTACGGCGTCCATCACCGCCACAGCGTTGGTCGCGTCCACTTCCAGCACATGATCGGCCCAGCCTAGGTCGCGGATACGCTGGCAGCTCTTGGCGCTGGAACCGATACCGATGATCGTACCGGTCACTCCGGCCCGTTTACGGGCTTCGTACATGCACAATGTTCCCGATTTTCCACCGCCGCCGATAATCAGCACCGTGTCGCCCGGTTTGACCAATCTGGCAGTCTGAGCTGGGGCACCGGCCACATCCAGCACCGCTAACGCCAGAGCATCCGGCATGTCAGCAGGCAGTTTGGCGTAGATACCGGATTCGAACAAAACGGCCCTGCCTTCGATTTCCACTTGGTCGCGGTCGATATGCACCGCCTTGATTTTGTCGATGACCAGCGGCGTCAGTGATAATGAAACGAGTGTGGCGATCCGGTCGCCAACTTTCAGGTCCCTGTCCTGCAACGCAGCACCGATTGCGCTGACCCGGCCGACCAACATACCGCCGGAACCGGTCACCGGGTTATGATGTTTGCCGCGTTTCGCGACGATGTCGAGCATGGTTTGCTTGATTTTCTCGACGTCCATTGCGGCGGCTTTTTTGATTTGGGTGAAGCTGGCCGCATCAATATTCAGGATATCCACATCGATCAAGATCTCGTTGTCGCAGATTTCCATGTCATTGCTGATTTTCCAGGCTGCCTGCGGCAATGTGCCCGCCGGTTCCAGTACACGATGAATTCCATACGGAGAACCTTTCATCCTCTTCCACCCTTTCCATTCTTAATATTGAAATCGAGTTGCTCAAGTTACCTTTTGCGAAAATAATACTTATTTCCCGTTAATGCACTTTTCCGTGCTGATCCCCGTATGGGGTTTTCCGCACAACTTGCAGGGTTCATCCGGATCGGTATAGTACTTGGGCGGCTGGGCATAGGCAAAAATATTCCCCTGATAATTTCGCAGAATCGCCTGGCTGTCGGACTGGGAAATCAAGTACTGCGGCATCACCGGGATTTTGCCGCCGCCCCCCGGGGCATCGACGACATAAGTCGGCACTGCCAAGCCGGTAGTGTGTCCACGCAGCGATTCGATAATCTCGATACCGGTCGCGACCGAAGTGCGGAAATGCTCGATTCCTTCCGACAAGTCGCACTGGTACAAATAGTAGGGACGCACACGGATCTGCAGTAGCTTCTGGAACAGTTCCTTCAAAACATTAGGGCAGTCGTTGATGCCTGTGAGCAGTACGCTCTGATTGCCCAGCGGGAACCCGGCATCGGCCAGCCTTTCACAGGCGGCCTTGGCGGCATCGGTTAGTTCCTTGGGATGATTGAAATGGACATTGACGAATACAGGGTTGTATTTTTTCAGCATGGCGCACAATTCCGGCGTGATCCGCTGTGGCAGCACAACAGGCGTCCGTGTTCCCAGGCGGATGATTTCCACATGCGGTATGGCGCGCAGTTTTTTCAGTACGGTTTCCAGCAATTCGTCCGAAACCAGCAACGCGTCGCCGCCGGACAGCACTACGTCCCTGACTGCGGGTGTCTGGCGGATATAATCGATGCAAGCGTCAATCTGCTTGATCGTGCGGGCTTTGTCGGTCGCACCCGCCAAACGTCGGCGAGTGCAGAAACGGCAATACATCGAGCATTGGTCGGTAAGCAAAAGCAAAACCCGGTCCGGATAGCGATGGGTGAGGCCGGGGGTCGGCGAATCGACCTCTTCATGCAGCGGGTCTGCCATGTCCGATTTGGCCCGGTGCAACTCTTTCGCGGTAGGCACGGCCTGACTGCGGATCGGGCAGTTTGTATCCCTGGGGTCCATCAACGATGCATAGTGAGGTGTAATCGCCATACGCAGGGTTTGCAGGCACTGCTCGACGCCTTCCTCTTCTTCCGGCGACAACTCGATGACTTGTTTCAGTTGATCCTTACTGACGATTCGGTTGCGAACCTGCCATTGCCAGCTGTTCCAATCCGACTCGGATACATCCTTCCATAACTGGATCTCTTTATAGTCCCGCATCCTGCCAACGCCTTCCTCTCGCTTGTACTTTTTGTTGAAAACAGCATTCTTTGCAACACACCGGAATCCAATTGCATTATATAGCTTTTTCAGCTATACTTCATCGTACAGAGAGGAAGAAGCGAACCGCATTATTTTGTACATTATGTACATATAATCGATTTTTCTCAAGAAAAACAGGCATAAAAAATCCGCGGCAGTCGCAAGCAAACCGACCCGCGTTTCAAGCTGCAGATTCTGCTATAAGGAGTGACATCGGGTGGGTTTGACAATGAAGGACATCCTGAAGATTGATGCCATGGAAACTGCAAGAATCATCGCGGGAAAAGAAGGTCTGGACCGCGAGATCGTTTGGGTCACTGTCATCGAAGTTCTCGATGAGATTCATCTGCTGCAAAAAGGGGAATTGCTTATCACGACAGCCTTTGGCCTGACCGACACCCCCCGCTTGGCGGAAGAACTGATTCCACGTCTGGTCGAAAGAAAACTGGCGGGACTGGCGATTCAGACCGGTTATTACCTGAATGAAATCCCCGATTTAATCATCCGGCAATGCGATCGCTATCATTTTCCGCTGATCGAGTTGCCCAAACCACTCAAATTTTCCGAACTGACCATGGCAATCACCAAACGGATCATCAACCGCCAGATGGAGACGCTGGAATACGCCCAACGCATACACGAACGGCTGACTCAGGTTCTGCTTCAGAATCAGGGTTTGCCGCAAATTGCCGCAGTTTTGTCGGATTTACTGGCAGCACCGGTGCGGATCCTTGATGCCCATTTCGTTTTGCTGGCCAGCGCCGGTTTGGCAGAAAGCTCCCGCTATCTGGAAGCGGCAGCGCTGCGCGAGGAATTGCAGGCACTATCAGCAGTCCGGTTACCCAACACCGAACAGCCGTTGGTCCGCGTTTTCGCGCGCGATACGCCGGAAACCCCGGACCAGTTCTTGCACGCCCTGGTCGCCGGTCGTGATGTGTACGGATATATTTCAGTCCTTTCCGGCAAACCGGTGCTGGAAGACATGGAAAAAATCGCAATCGCTTCGGCGGCAACCATCAGCACGTTGGAAACGCTGAAGGACATGGCAGTCTGGGAAGCCGAAGAGCGGGTCAAGGGAGATTTCATCGACGACCTGCTGGAAAACAACGTTCTGACCGATACGATCTTACGTCGACGCGCCAACTATCTGGGGTTCAACCTGAACAGCAAATTCGTCGTACTGACCGTGCAATTCGTCTCGCTCCATTCCCGCTCACAACAGGTCAGCGAAGAGGTGTTTCAGGAAACAAAAAAGCGACTGTTTTCTTTGGTACGGTTTTTCCTGCATTCACAACAACAGCAGGCTTTATTGAAGTACAAAAACAACAATCTGGCGGTGTTGTTGCAAATCGAACCGGAAACAACTGCAGCCGAAGAAAAAGCCGCGCTTACCAAATTGGCGCAATCGCTGCGCAGGCAAGTCACGGCGGAAGCATCAGCGACAATCTCAGTCGGTATCGGCCGAGTGTACAAGAATTTGCCGGATATGTCCCGTAGCCTGCAGGAAGCCGAACAAGCCCTGCAAATCGGCCAGCAGCTTCACAAACAAGGGTTCGTGCTAATGTACGAAGATCTCGGCCCCTACAGTTTGTTCGCCGGCAAGATCAACGAGATGGGACTGCTCGACTATTACGAACGCAGCGTGGCGGGCCTCATCGACTATGATTCCCGCCACAAACGCGAACTTATCCCGACATTGGAATCGTTCATCCAGTGCAACAATGGCCTGAAAGAAACCGCCGATGCCCTGTTCATCCATCGCCACACGCTAAAATACCGTCTGCAGCGCATCCGTGAAATCAGCGGATTTGACCCGGAAAACAGCCGCGACTTGTTTCAGTTGCAACTTGGCTTGGTCCTGGCGCGGCTACTGGCAAAGATTTAGCAAATCAAGTTTTTCAGGCTTTCACAAAATTAGTGGATCTGGTAGCTGTCGCAGGCGGAGCCGGCGCCAGATTGCGACCGCTGATCCCCAGCGCGTCCTCCGGCCGCATCCAGGGAATCCCCTGGATGGCGCTGGTTTCTTCGTGCGTCAATATTCCGTTGTAGGTGGTCAGGCTGCGTCGGATATAGCCATCCGTGACGCAAGCTTCGGCCAAACCATGATTCATGATGTTCAGAAACATCGGCAGCGCTTCCGCAGCTATCACGACTGAGGTCGAATGCGCCACGGCGCTGGGGATGTTGCTTACGCAATAATGCACGACGCCGTTCACGACATAGCGGGGATTGTCGTGCGTCGTTTCATGGCTCGACTCGATCGCGCCCGGATCATCGTTGCTGATGTCCACAAGCACGGAACCCGGTTCCATCAAATTCAACATCTCTTTGGTAATCAGGAAGTCTTTTCGTTCCTTGGGCCAGCGAACACAGTTGATCACCATATCCGTCGTGGGTAGGACTTGTTGGATCGATTCCCTTGTGCAATACAGCGTCTTGATGTCGTTTCCGTAAGTTCGGCGAATATCCTGCATGACGCCCAGGTTCACGTCCATCAAGGTGATTGATGCCCCCAGGTCGTGGAGAATTTCAAGCGCGCCTCTTCCGACAATGCCGCCACCTAGAATCAGCACGTTCATCCCCGGTGCCCCGGCAAAGCCGCTGACAAATTTTCCTTTGCCGCCGTTAATCGTCAGCATCGACTCCAGTCCAAACAAAGCGCCTTGCTTGCCAGCCGCCTCACAATTCGGCGAACCGTTGCGGTGGCTGTCTTCAGCAGTTATCGCAGTCACTTTTTTCTTCAGCAGCGCCTGCACTTCCGCCGGATGCGCCGCCGGATGAATGCAGCAGTATACAATCTGTCCTTCTCTGAGCAGTTCGTATTCCGACTCCTCAATTTCTTTTACTTTTACGACAAAATCGCATTGCCGATAAATTTCTTCCGCCGTACCGTACAATTCGGCCCCGGCTTTTTGATATGCCTGGTCGGAAAATCCGGCCGCCTGGCCGCAACCGCTCTGCACATAGACCTGGTGGCCGTTTTCGATGATTGTCACCACTTCAAGCGGTGTCAACATCACCCTGTTCTCGCCGTGCTTGATATCTTTCAATACGCCCAAAATCATCTTATTTACTAACCTCCTGACTGCATAATGTGCATGCAACAAAATGTTCCCTAGCGACTTCCTTCAGTTCAATGTCTCGCCCCAAGCATTTTTCCGAGACATAATCGCAGCGGGCGGCAAAACGGCATCCCGGCTTGACATTGATCGGGCTGGAAATCTCCCCTTTGATCAGCATGAATTCTTCTTCCCGTTTGGAAATATCAGGCTCCGGAATCGCCGACAACAGTGCTTTCGTATAGGGATGAAGCGGATTGCCGAACAACTCGTCCGATGCTGCCATCTCGACGCATTTGCCCAGATACATGACCATGATCTTGTTGGAAATATGTTTAACCACGCTCAGGTCATGCGTGACGAACATATAAGTCAGTCCAAGTTCATCGGCAAGGTCCATCAACAAGTTCAGGATCTGGGCCTGAATCGACACATCCAGGGCCGATACCGGCTCATCACAGACAATGAACTTCGGGTTCAGCGACAAGGCGCGGGCGATGCCGATACGTTGACGGCGGCCCCCGTCCAGTTCGTGCGGATATGAGTTGGCATATCGTCTGGCCAACCCGACCAGGTCCATCAATTCCGCCGCCCGGTTATAAATCGCCCCTTTGCTCGGAAAGGTATTGTGGATGAACATATACTCGGCGATAACCTCAACGACCGACTTGCGCGGATCGATGCTGGAGTAAGGGTCCTGAAAGATGATTTGCAGATCTTTTCTCAGTTCACGCATTTTTCCCGACTTCAGTTTGGTGATGTCAACGCCGTTATACAAGATTTGCCCGGATGTCGGCTCGATCAGCCGCAGGATCGTTCTTCCCAAAGTACTCTTGCCGCAGCCTGATTCGCCGACCACGCCGATCGTCTCGCCGGAATAAACCTTCATATTGATACCGTCCACCGCGTGCAGAAGCGCGCCGCCGTTCAACTTGAACAGTTTTTTCAAGTTTACGGTCTCAATCAATGGGGTTCTTGCAGAATCCATCTTATTCTCCCTCCTGCGGCGCCGGCGCGGCGGACGAGTCGGCAAACAGATGGCAAAGCAGCGTATGCGTTCCTTCGCTCACCTGTTTGGGGCGCTCCTTGATGCAAATATCCATACAATGCTGGCAACGCGGGGCGAAACAGCAACCTTTCGGCAAATTGGACGGGTCAGGCATCAACCCTTGAATCGGTTTCAACCGGTTTGACCGGGTGTTCAAACTGGGAATCGAATCGAACAAGCCTTGCGTGTACGGATGGCGTTTTTCTCCTGTAAACAAGTCAAATACCGTGCCGGATTCGACAATTT